>JAUIAZ010000404.1 GCA_030427465.1 Gammaproteobacteria bacterium
AACCTGCATGATCTGTTCATTCAGCAACAGGGTCTTTACCAGCGGGAAACGCGTTTTCAGGGACACCAGAGTGGCAATGCCAAAGAGCGCCGGAATCGCTGCTTCCTTGATGGCGATGTACTCCGGAGGCAATTTGAGCAGGCTCATGGTGCCGGTCAGCAGAACGCTGATGACGCCGAGTATGGAAAAGAAGTTGGCTTTGCGGGTCGTGGCAAAATCCCACAGTCCATAGGCGACCGGGAAGGCCAGGGCAATAACTATGCTGTAGAGCGGGCCAAAATCCTCTTCGCCGCTGAACTTGGTCATGATCACTGTTGGAATGACGATGTTCAGCAGCAGGTTGGGTAAAAAGCCACCTCGTTGCTGGGCCGGCTTTTTGCCGGGAGCGCTCGGGGTGGGAGACTCGGACGGGTTCACAATCGCTTCCTTCGCTAAGTGTGTGGGCGAAGTATACTTGGAAGCAAAGCATTTGTGTCGGCATCCGGGGATTTTTCAGGTATAATATGCGCCCTTTTTTTGAACTTGTTCTCAGCGATTCCGGTTCGCATGTTCGTATGTTGTCGCCTTGGGTGAATGCACGCGCAGGGTTGTTACAGACCGGAGGGCGGTGAGTGGAGAATACGGCCTTGCACCAGGCAGACTTTGATATCGTTTTACGCTGGCTCGAGGAGCTCGGCATCGCGCATTATCTGTGCGGGCAATGCCAGGGAATCCATATTTCCGAAGTTCAGGAGCAGGATGGCGTACTGGAAAGTCGCCTGTTTATCGATCAGGGTTGTCTGATCTATAGCACAGAAGCGGAAGTCAAACCGAGCGCCATGCTGCCATTACAGGCCGAACTTCACCATATCAACGGAGCCTGTGCCCATCTGAAAGCTTTTCTGGATATCACGGATGAAGACCCTGTGCGCCTGATTCTCTGCGATACCCTGTGGCTGTCAGCCGGAATTACCCGTGAGCAGCTACAGGTGTTTCTGGCCAATCTCATGCCGGTGAAAACTGAACTGCTCGATGACCTGTGTCAGCGGGGGGTTCTGGTGCAGGCCGAAGCAGTCAGCCATCCCGAAGCAGATGCCACCCGACTTCACTGACCGGGGTGTCTGAAAGCAGCGAGAAATTCCCGGTTGCCGTCGCCGCCCGTGATGGGGCTGTCAGCCCAGTAGATGCATGAATACCCGCAGGACTCGGCCGCTGCGGTCACTTTCTCTCTGACCATTTTGTAACAGGCCGGGTCGCGCACAATGCCGTTCTTGCCGATCCACTCCGGTCCGGCTTCAAATTGCGGTTTCACCAGAGTGATGATCCAGCCGTTCTCTCGAATCAGGGGCGCAAGGCTCGGCCAGATCAGTGTCTGCGAGATGAAGCTGACATCCATGACCGCGCCGTCAAAAAAACCGTTTTCCTCATCCGCATGAGCTCTGACCGTCTCTGGTAACTGACGCGCATTAACGCCTTCCAGGCAAACCACCCGACTGTCTTCTCGCAGCCGGGAGTCGAGCTGGTCACGTCCGACCTCTATGCCCACGACTCTGGAGCAGCCAGCCTGAAGCAGGCAGTCAGTAAATCCGCCGGTAGACTGTCCGACATCCAGCAGGCACAGGCCTTGCACCGGCAGGCGGGTATCCCGGAGCGCGGATTCCAGCTTGAGGCCGGCCCGCGATACATAGCGGCTGATCGCATTGTCCAGAACCCGGATTGCGTCTTCCGGTGAAACCAACTGGCTGGCTTTGCCGGCCCTGATCCAGCCTGTGCCTTCCCGGACCTCAACCAGCCCGGATTTCAGCAAGGCCTGTGCCTGCGATCTCGAGCGGCATAAGCCCCTCTCCATCAACGCTTTATCAATCCGGATCATATGTCAGAAACCCTCAAAACTGACCTGAGTCAATATTTTCTGTTACGTGGGGCATTTAGTCTGTTCCGCCAGAGTGAAATTGATCCGGCTCAAAAAAGTCGGCGACCAACCCCGTTACAGTGAGCGCAGTTAAACAGGAAGAAGTGAGAATGCCATGAAAACCAAAACCTTAGTTGCCCTGATGTTGCTTTCCGGTGCCGCCCAGGCTTATGAAGCCGGTGACATACTGGTTCGTGCCGGCCTGGCTACAGTCGAGCCAGACGACAGCAGCTCGGCGATCGCGGTCACTGACCCGGGCGTAGCGGCAGGTACGAAAACCGGCACTGCAGTCAGTGTGGATAGTGACACGCAGATTGGGCTGGAGTTCACTTACTTCCTGACCCCGCACATCGCCGTTGATGTGCTCGGCGCCACCCCCTTCGAGCACAACATCAGTGCAGACGGTAACATCAAGGGGCTGGGCAAGCTGGGATCCACCAAGCACTTGCCACCCACAGTGAGCATCCAGTACTACCCCATGCCCTCCGGCTCCAAGTTCCAGCCCTATGTCGGAGCTGGTCTGAATTACACCATTTTCTTCGAGGAAGAAACAACCAGCACACTGACCAACAGCATAGGCGCGCTCGCCAGCCTGCCTCAGAACCCGGTGGCTGGTGTGGTGGCTAGCTCCACCGAGCTGGAACTGGACGATTCCTTTGGCTATGCCCTGCAACTGGGCATGGACTACCAGATGACGGAGCAGTTCGCGTTCAATGCTGGCCTCTGGTACATCGACATTGACACCACAGGCACCATCACGGCCGATACCAATGTTGGTAAAGTGAAGGCTGAAGTGGATGTTGATATTGATCCCTGGGTTTACATGGTCGGCTTCAGCCTGAAGATCTGATCACAGACCACTGTGTGGTGTCGGGAGTGAGGTGAAGCTCCCGCCTTGCTTAACCGGTGAAAGAGCCTCGAAACAGGCACTTCGCCGGTTTTTTTATTGTCTATACTCAAGAGAGGATAATAACCGGGTGATCTTCCATCGTGGCCTACGACCTGAAAGAAATGCGTGTACCTGTCGGCGATTTACGCCTTGGCATGCATGTACTGCGTCTTGACCGGCCCTGGGAAGAAACCGATTTCCTGCTTCAGGGCTTTGTTATCAACCACCGTGAAGAAATAGACGCCCTGCAGGCGCAGTGTGAGCATGTCTTTATCGAAGCCAGGGTACACATGGGTGACATCGCTTCAGAGCGCCTGAGCATTGATCCGGCAGCCGATCTGTATAATCGCTCGGAAACCGGGGGCGGCGCGGTTACTCGCGGAAAGAAAGCGGGCGATCAGTACAAGGAACGGCACACAGTCGGCAAACCG
>JAUIAZ010000405.1 GCA_030427465.1 Gammaproteobacteria bacterium
GCAATCAGCAGGAAGGCGGTGATCAGCCAGGTCCAGACGAACAGGGGCATTTTCATATAGGTCATACCCGGCGCCCGCATGTTGAGAATGGTGGCAATGACGTTGATCGCCCCCATGATTGAGGAAACCCCCATCATATGCACCGCCAGAATAAAGAAGGTTGTGCTGGGCGGACCATAAGTTGTCGACAACGGAGCATAAAAGGTCCAACCGAAGTTTGGTGCTCCGCCTTCCATGAACAGGGTCGAAAGCAGCATGGTGAAGGCGAATGGCAGAATCCAGAAGCTCCAGTTATTCATTCGCGGCAGTGCCATGTCGGGCGCACCCACCATCATCGGGATGAGCCAGTTGGCCAAACCGACAAATGCCGGCATGACTGCACCGAAGACCATGATCAGACCATGCATGGTGGTCATCTGGTTAAAGAATTCCGGATTGACGATCTGCATTCCCGGCTCAAACAGTTCCGCCCGGATCACCAACGCCATGCAACCGCCGATGAGGAACATGGCAAAACTGAACCACAGGTACATGGACCCGATGTCCTTGTGGTTAGTCGTCAGCAACCAGCGGGAAAAACCTTTGGCCGGACCGTGGTGGTGATCGTGGTGTTCTGCTCCGATAACCGCACTCATTTCACGAATCTCCTTTTATTTATTATTGTCTGGCGCCAGGTTCTTTGTGACGGATGACGTCCTGCGGTGTCACCATCTCACCGTCGGTATCGCCCCAGGCATTTCTTTCGTAGGTCACAACAGCAGCCACATCCACTTCATTCAGCTGATTGGCAAAAGCCTGCATGGCCGTACCGGACACGCCCTTGAGAATGATGTCGATATGATCAGCCACCGGGCCGCTGGTGTAGGCACTGCCCTTGAGCGCCGGGAAGGCTGGCGGCAGGCCCATACCATTTGCCTGGTGGCAACTTGCACAGTAAGTGCCGTAGGTCTTTTCTCCGCGCGCCATCAGCTCTTCGAAAGTCCACTCTTTATTCTTCAGCTCAAACTCCTGACGGGCCACCTCTTGTTTGGCCAGTACCCACCCCTGGTACTCCTCTTCTGGAACCGCCTTGACCACAACCGGCATGAAGCCATGGTCTTTTCCGCAAAGTTCGGCACATTGCCCTCGATAGATTCCCGGCTCATTCGCCAGGGTCCAGGCTTCATTGACAAAGCCGGGAATGGCATCACGCTTGACCGCGAGGTCTGGCACCCACCAGGAATGAATCACATCATTCGCGGTTACCAGAAAGCGGACTTTCTTACCCACCGGAATCACCACCGGCTCATCCACTTCCAGCAAATAGTGTTCGCCTTTCTCGTCACGGTTATAAATCTCATCCTGAGTGGTCGACATATTGCTGAAGAAGCCGATTTCCTCATTCAGATATTCGTACTGCCACTTCCACTGGTAACCGGTAACCTTGATGTCTATCTCGGCTTCCGAGGTATCGTACATCTCGATCAGGGTGCCGGTAGCCGGAATGGCCATACCGATCAGAATGGCGAAGGGAATGAGCGTCCAGAGGATCTCGACCGCGGTGCTTTCATGAAACTGGGCAGGCTTGACGCCCTTGGATTTGCGATGGTTGATGATCGACCAGAACATGATGCCGAACACCACGATGCCAATGACAACGCAGATCCAGAATATGATCATGTGGAGATCGTAAACAGACTGACTGATCTCCGTGACCCCGCGGGTCATGTTGACTCCCCAGTCAGCATTGACGGGCAGGGCACAGAGAGAGACGGCAACCGCACAGGCGAGCCGGTGTCGCAAGGACATCATAGTAGGTGTCTCCACAGTTTCTTGTATTTGTTGTTACTGCCAGACGCTTCCGATCCCCCCGATTGTTACTGCTTGAGGAAACCCGTTAACCGGTTTATCCGAGGAAGTCAGACACGGGGTCGAAAGATCGTGATACGTTTGACGTTACAGAATTTTAAGGTCAATTTCAAACCCTCCGGATACCCTGAATGCATAAAAAAATCTGGTCACTGGCCTGGCCACTGATGCTGATCAATCTGACCGTGCCGCTGCTGGGGCTGGTGGACGCAGCCGTGCTCGGGCACCTGGATTCTCCCGTCTATCTGGGCGCCGTAGCCATCAGCAGCCAGATGTTCACTTTTCTGCTCTGGGCCTTCGGATTTCTGCGTATGGGCACTTCGGGTCTCTCGGCCAACGCCTTCGGAAAAGGCGATCCGGGCCTGCTGAGCCTGCAGCTTTTTCGTCCCCTATTGCTGGCGATTGGTTTTGGCCTGCTGATTCTGGTCACCGCTTACCCTCTGTGGCCTACCGCGCTGGGTTGGATGCAGACGCCACAGCCACTCATGGCCGATGCCTTGCTGTACAGCGAAATCCGCCTGCTGTCCGCCCCCATCAGCCTGTGCAACTTTGTCATCAGTGGCTGGCTGGTCGGACAACAACGGCCCCGCCTGGTACTCGGGCTGGCAGTACTGACCAATGCGGTAAATATCCTTCTGGATCTCTTGTTGGTGGCAGTACTCGACTGGAAAGTTGCCGGCGCCGCCTGGGCTTCCGTGTTCGCCGAGACCAGCGCGCTTATGGTCGGCCTGTATCTGACTTCTCGGATGGGTGTCTGGCAGCGTTTGCCTGCCCTGCTCAACTCGCTGCTGGAACTGCGGCCACTGCTGCAACTGCTGCGTCTGAATGGCAACCTTTTTCTGCGGACCCTGATTCTACTACTGACTCTGGCCTTCTTTGTCGCCCAGGGTGCCGCCCTCGGCCCCGAAACGGTGGCGGCCAATGCTCTGCTATTGAATTTTGTCCTGATTGTGGCCAATGCGCTGGACGGATTTGCGAATGCGGTTGAGGCACTCTGCGGAGAAGCTTACGGTGCAGGCCACATCCCCAGGGTACGTGAATGGGCCCGTGCGGGAATGGTCTGGGCGATTGGGCTCGCCGTCCTGCTGACCTTAAGTTTCTTTATTTTTGGAGCTTCCCTGCTGGGACTTCTCAGTGACCTGGAGGGCGTGCTCGCCGAGGCCCGGCGGCATCTACCCTGGATCTGGCTGCTTCCGGCGATCAGCGTCTGGTGCTTCATGCTGGATGGCATATTCCTGGGAACACTCAAGGCCCACATCATGCGCAATGCCGTGTTGTTCTCAACATTTGTGCTGTTCCTTCCCGCCTGGTATCTGACTCGCGAATTGGGGAATCACGGCCTCTGGCTATCTCTCA
>JAUIAZ010000406.1 GCA_030427465.1 Gammaproteobacteria bacterium
CTGGATAACTTCACCTGGCGTGAATATCCCCAGGTTGACCACGGTTCCATCGACCGGTGCCCTGATTTCAATGCGCGCCAACCGGTGTCGCGTGCTCATCATTTGTTCTCGGAGTTTGGCCGCTTCATCACGTACCTTGCGCAGTTCTTCGGCCGCAGCGTAATGATAGGTCTGACGTGTCTGCACACCTTCCAGCTCCAGTTCCGATTGCTCCGTGCGCAGGGATGCGGCCCGGGTCTTCAGCTGAGCGATGATGCCCTGCAGTTCGGCGCCATCCCGTTGCAGTTCGAGGTAGCGGCCTTTACCAGCCATTTTCTTGTCGATGAGCTTCTGAAGGGAATCGATTTCGTCCCGGGTAAACGCCAACTGATTCTGGCGTGCGCGGATTTCTGACTGCACGCCCTGTGCCTGCTCTTGCAGTTGCAGGGCCTGGCGGTTGAGAATGGCCAAGCGGTTATCCAGCGCTTCGCGGTTCAGCGTGAACTGTGAGAGTGCTTCACTCAGCCGTTGCTGCAGGGCAGGTGAGGCATCCTCCATCAAGGCGGGTTCGAACATCAGTTCGTCCAGACCCGCCTGCTCCGCTCTCAATACCGATTCCCGGATCTCAAGCGCCTTGAGCTGCTGCTCCAGCACTCCGTGCTGGGACTGGGCAAAAGTCTCGTCCAGGGAAAACAAGAGGTCGCCGGCACGAACATCCTGGCCTTCCCGGATGTTGATGGATTTCAGTAACCCGCCCTCAAGGTGCTGGATGCGTTTGCGCTCTGATCCCACCTTGATTGTTCCCGGTGCGATGACTGCACTGTCCAGTGGGGTCAGCGCGGCCCAGCCAAGGAAGCCGCCAAAGCCAATCAGGGTGGTCAGCAGACCAATCAGAACCAGGCCCCGGGTCTGGCGCGGAGGCTGCATACCATTCTGCGACATATTATTCCCCCCTCAGTGGCACGATGGATGATCCCTGACGCACAATGAGGCGACGCTTTTTGCTGCCTGCCGCGGCCCGTGCTGCCTTGACTGGTTTTCGGATATTTGTGGCTCCCGGAATCAGATGGCTGAGAATTTCGTCGGCCGGACCCATGCGCTCGATTTTGCCCTGGGCCATGATCAGAATGCGGTCGACTTCGGCCAGCAGGCTTGGCTGATGGGAAATGACCACGACAGTCGTCTTCAGGTGGCGAAGCCCCTTCAGCAGTTGCATGAACTGCTGTTGCCCGTCCGTGTCCAGGTGGGCGGTGGGTTCATCCAGAACCAGAATGGCCGGCCGGCCGAACAGCGCCCGTGCCAGCCCGATACGCTGCTTCTGGCCGCCGGAAAGCGGCATGCCGGCAGGCCCGATCAGCGTGTCGTATCCCTGGGGCAACTGCAGGATCAATTCATGGGCACCGGCCAGTCGGGCGGCTTCAATCACGCCATTTGAGTCGACGGCCCCATCTTCCTGTTTGCAGAAGCGCGCGATGTTCTCGCCAACCGTTCCGTCCAGCAGTTCAATGTCCTGGGGCAGGTAGCCCATGAAGCGGGCGAATTGCTCACGGAGTTCCGGGCCCATCTCGGCGCCATCAATACGGACATGACCTTCCGAACAGGAATGGATGCCCAGTATCAGGCGGGCCAGAGAGGTTTTACCGCTTCCACTGGCTCCGACAATGCCGAGTTGACGGCCCGGGGCAAGCGTGAACTCAATGCCCTGGAGTATCTTGCGCTGACTGATACCGCCGCGGTGAGGCATCTCCTTCACCAGTTGTACGTTCTCAAACCAGATTGCTCCGCGCGGGCGTCGGAGTTTGACGCCGCTGTCGGTGGCGGTTTCTTTGCCCAGGAAGGTATCCAGGTTTTCCAGAGCCTCGCGCGCCTGGGAGAGGCTGCGCCAGCCCTGGATCGCTTGTTCAATCGGAGCCAGTGCGCGTGCCGTGATGATGGACGCTGCGATCATGACACCGGCACTCGTGATGTGTTCGATGGTAAGCCAGGCACCAGCAGCCAGAATAGCCACTTGCAGAATCTGCCGGATCACTTTGGCCAGTGTGCTGATCCGGGCATTGGTGTCCGCCATTCTGGAAAGGTGGGTGAGCCCCCTGGACTGTTTGCCGCGCCAGATTCGCGCGAGGGCTTCGCTCATGCCCATCCCGAGAACGGCCTCCCGGTTGCGGGTGGTCAGTTCTGTGTAGCGGCTTGCCTGGGCCAGTGCTTCACCAGCATCGCGAACCGCACTCCGGGTGAGTTTCTCATTGAGAATGGCCAGACCGAAAAGGAGCAGGGCTCCGACCAGGCTGATGTGCCCGAGCAGGGGGTGTAGCAGATAGACCAGCCCCAGGAACAGCGGAATCCAGGGCGCATCAAAAAGCGCCAGGGTGAAAGGCGCTGAGACAAAGTTACGTACCGTATTGAGATCCTGAACCGGCTGTGAGGTATGGGCACGGGTCAGGGTGTTGTCAAACACGTGGGTACCCAGATCATGGTCGAACTGGTTCGCGATACGTGTCATCAGGGCATTTCTTGCCCACTCGAGCACGCCCAGAAGCCCAAGGCAGAAGAGCGCCAGCAGCAGAAGAAAAATCAGCGTTTCCTGGCTGCCGGAAATCAGTACCCGGTCATAGACCTGAAGCATGAACAGGGGAGAGGTGAGCAAAAGGAGGTTAACCACCAGGCTGAATGCGAAAACCGGCCTCAGGCTGCGTTGCAGTCTGAGGCAGGCGGTGGAAAGCTGGCTCTGGGTGCTGACAAGCTTCATGCTCAATTCATCTCCTTCCCTGTACTCTCTTTACGGCGCCATGAAGTCGCTGTCACTGCCCTGAATAACAATGTCAACGGTTGCCGTGCTGGTACTTCCCTGGCCATCGCTTACCGTATAGGTGAAGCTTTCTGTTGCGGTCTCTCCCTCCGCCAGACCATCAAACTGGCCGTTGGGGTCGTACTGCAGCGTGCCATCCCCATTGTCCACGAGTGTGCCCGAAAGACCAGAAGCATCGAAGCTGACCACTTCCAGCGCATCGCCATCGGCATCTTCGTCATTGCCGAGTACATCCAGGGTGATCGCGGTATCTTCTTCCGTCACATACGCATCGTTCACTGCGATGGCGTCATCATTTACCCCCAGCACTTCCAGGGTAACCGTGGCGGTAGATTCCCCTCCGTTACCATCACTGACGGTATACTCGACTGAGGTCAGTACACTTTCCCCTGCGG
>JAUIAZ010000407.1 GCA_030427465.1 Gammaproteobacteria bacterium
CTACTGTAAATCAAAGAATTTCAGGAAGGATTAAGGCAGTTTACCGAGGCAGCCGGTGCAGAGGCCTGCACCATACTGAGCCAGCCGGGAGGCCACCGCACCAGAGAAGTGCCAGTTCAGGGCAGCGCCCGGCAGCCACAAAAAGGCGCTCAGAGAAAGCCTAAAATGAGTGAAAACACCCCACAAATGCCTGTTTTGTGACCGGCTCAACAGAGTCCGTAAGACTACGTACCCAGCTATGAACATTAACTTTAAGATAGGAATGCAATATCAATAAAAATCTTCTCAAGGATGTGAATAACGTGAAGAAAATACTACTCCCCATCGCGGCAGCAGCCGCATTTTCCATGAACGCAGATGCAGCCCTATTGACCCTAGAGTTTGGTGGGACACTTCGGGATATCGATGAAAGGTCTGATAGCGATTCAATCTTGAACGGTGCTCGTAACGCTGACTTCGTAACTGGGCGCTTTATAATAAACTCTCCTGTGCCTGCCGATGAGGAAGCTCGCAATACTAACTATGGGAACTACAAATCCAACATCAACTGGATAAACACGGAGTTCGACAACTTTACCTACCGTATAGATCAGGCTCGTGGGGTCTATCCGTTCGGGTTCCAGAAAGACAACGTTGAGCTACTTAACTCAGATACTGTTGATTTTCTTTACATCGAGGATTTCTATACACCTGATCCAAGTGATGACAACTGTTCAAACATTTTTTGCTCATCAATTTTTTTAAAAGGGGATACTGGCAGAAGAGCCCCCCTAGCGATAAACCCATTCTCTGGTGATGGTTTTCCAGGCGATTTAAGTGCAGTAGCCGGTGTCAACCTTCTCGGCCAGCCAGACTTCGCACAAGTCCAGTTTACTATTTGGGACGGCCTCAGTGGGGGAGTAACTCAAAAAGCTACGGGTAATATCCATCTTGATTATCTTCGAGTCGCCCCAGTCCCCCTGCCCGCAGGCGTGTGGCTGTTCATGACCGCAATTGCCGGTGGTCTGGCTTATCGCCGGAAGGCTCTGAAAAAGTAATATCTGATTTGTGTCAGTGATCAGACGGCCATCATTTGATGGCCGTTTTTTTGGTTCTGGTGAAAACCAGCAGGCTGGTCAGGCCCGTCAGAAAGAGCCAGAGGGCCGCTGGCAGAGGCACCGGAGCGGGTGGCACCGGGGCCACGATGCTCAGGCTGTCCAGACGGATAAAGGCAGCCATGAAACCAGTATCGCCGTAATCTGCGTTGGTGTTGAACAGATTGAGACTGATGAGATCCTCTGTCAGATCTCCGGCGCCCAGATCGAAGGTCTGTGGCCAGTCCAGCGCCAGCGTGCCCTTGTCTACCAAAGCATTCAGCCGGATACCCCAACAGTAGTCGCTGCCACGACCATCACAGCGTATGCTGCGTTTTTCGTTGTAGGCGTCTGCCACAAACAGCTCATCCTCTTTCGGTCCCGAGCGGTCGATGCGGAAGACATCCTTGTCCAGCCCTGTGTCACGGGTACGATCGAAGTTAAAGTTGCTCTGATCAAACACAGTCGTGGCCCAGCTGAATTCCCGCGAGAAAGAAGCGCCGCTGGAGTAGGACAGCTGCTGATTGCCACTGGTCTGGATATCTTCCGGCACTCGCGACAGGTCGAAGACAAAACGGCCACTGACCGTTTCACCATGCCCGACACTGAAGAAGTTGGTATTGTTCACTTCCGGTACCTCCAGAATATCAAGGGTACCGCTGAAGAAGAGTTCGGCTGTGGCAGCTGAGGTATTTACCGGCAGTGCAGACAGTGACAGAGCGGCCAGAAACAGGCCTGAGCGAAAGATGTGCATGAGTAGAAACCGCTTATTATTTGAGCTTCTTCTCAGCGTAGACAGCCTGGCAAAAAACGCCAAAGCCTAAGCGGCGGGATCAGTCTCGCTGCGACCGGCCATAGCAGGCCAGGTCCGGCCTGCCTGACTGATCAGCCCAGTGATCTGCCCACTCCGCCAGCGGCGCGAGCGCCTGCAGCAGATCGCTTCCAAGTATCGTCAGCGCATACCCGCCACCTTCTTCGAGGCTGACAATCCCGGAGTCCCGCAGCTCCCGCAGGCGGGTTACGACCACATTCGGTGAGCTGATTCCGCATTCCGACTGGATGCCACGCGACGTTTTGCGCTCGCCTTTTCTCAGACTCCACAGAATACGCAGCGCCCAACGTCGACCCAGCAGATCCATTGCCGCCATGATCGGCTGCCCCGACTGCGAATGTCTGACCGGCTCACCGGGTTTAATCACCCGCTTTCTGTCTGTAGATCTGGACACGACGACTTGACTCCCCGACTCGACCAATGCTATCAATTTAATAACGCTATCGTTTAAATAGCAACGACCTCATTACACCAGAAGGCAGCAGGAACACGCAATGATCATCGACGCCTGGGCACAACACCCCACTCTGCGACACATACAGGACCCCATCTTCGACTCCCTGAGGCGCTGGACCAAAGCGCCTGTGCCACAGGAGGCTCCGCCGGTTTCTTCCACCCTCGCGGCCATGGATGCCGGCGCTATCGATATCAGCCTGATTTCGGCCTGGTGCGCGCCCGGCAAGACCATGATCTCCAATGACGAAGTCGCGGAATTTGTGGCGCAGGCACCCGGACGCCTCGTGGGCGTAGGCTCGGTCGATCTGAGCCGCCCGGTAAAAGCAGTGGCTGAGATCCGTCGCTGTGTGAAGGAACTCGGCTTCAAGGCCATTCGCGTGCTGCCCTGGCTATGGCAACGGCCACCGACCGACCGGCTGTTTTACCCGGTTTTTGCCGAATGTGCCGATCTGGGCATTCCTTTCTGTACCCAGATCGGACACACCGGCCCCCTGATGCCCAGCGAAGTCGGACGCCCGATCTACCTGGATCAGGTCGCCCTGGATTTTCCCGAACTGACCATCGTGGCCGGGCACATCGGCTACCCCTGGACAGAAGAAGCCATTGCAGTTGCCACAAAACACGAAAAAATCTTTATCGATACCTCGGCCTACACCGTTGAGCGATACCCTGCCGCACTGGTTTCCTTCATGCAGGAGCACGGCCGCAGCAAGGTACTTTTTGGCACCAACTATCCGATGATCCCTCCGGCCAAGGCCTTAAAGGGGCTGGATACCCTGAATCTGGATGAAGAAGCACAACAGCTGTTCCTGG
>JAUIAZ010000408.1 GCA_030427465.1 Gammaproteobacteria bacterium
CCGGTACTATCCAGATTGAATGTGAGTGTTTTCGTTCGCCGAGGTGTCATTTGCTGAGCCAGTTCATCGACAGGTTGAGACGTTATCCGCTGGGAGCCCGCGTGATGACGACTGTTTTGCTGTTCAGCATTGTGGTGGCACTGCTCTCCATGACTCTGCAGGTTTACTCTGATTACAAGCTGGAACGCACAGCGCTGGAGTCCAAGCTGAGGAATGTTGTCGAGTCACTGGAGCCGGCACTCACCAACAGTCTGTGGATGATTGATGAAACCAGTACGGAAGTGATTCTGGAAGGAATCCTGCGTTTGCCGGAAGTCTACAACGTGACGCTGATCAGTGAGCAGGGAGACACGCGGGTATTGGGCGAGCCGCCCTCAGGGCAACCGACCCTCAGTCTCACACAGACACTGTCGGCTGGCGGCGAGCAGCCCCGGGAAATTGGCGAGCTGACCGTGCTGGCCTCCCTGGAGCCGGTTTACACCGGTCTGCTGGAAGAAACGGCGCTGGTTCTTCTTTCCCAGGTTCTCAAAATGCTGGTGATTGTGGCCTTTTTCCTGTGGGTGTTCTGGTGGCTGGTGAGCCGTCACCTGGAGCACCTCTCCAACTACTCGCAGCAGGTAGGCCAGTTTGATCATCCGGGCGCCATTGCCCTCAACCGCAAACTGGATGAGGAGGATGAGCTCAGCCGGGTCGCGGACGCTTTTAATCTGCTGGCAGAGCGCATTCGCAAGCAGAACCGTGAGTTGCAGTTTGTCCGGGAAGAGAGTGAACGTCTGATTGAGGACGCCCAGGCCGAGATTTTTCTGCAGCAGGAAGGCTGCCGGCACCTGTTGGAAAACCTGAGAGCCTGCCTGGCTGGCTTGCCGGCTGAGCCGGATCAGCAGCAGACCAGCCTGACCAATTCCATCCTGCAGGATCTCAGTCTGGCGATGGCACTTATCCGCAGGCGACGGGGCAGTCGGAGTGCACCATTCGACCTGGAACAAGAGCTTCACAAGGCACTGGATGAGTTCAGTCAGGTGACGGACCTGAAATGCAGTACCCAGGTTGTGGTGGATGACGGGTTCCCGATTCAGGTGGCGGGGGACAGCCGAATGCTTCGCAGTGGTCTGCTGACACTGGTGACAGCGCTGGCACTTCTCGATGAGCCCGGCTCGATTACCCTGCAGGGCCAACTGGTACACCGAGCCGCTAGGGGCTTTCTCCGGGTGCGGGTGAATGCGGAAGATGATGGCAAGCCACTCGGTGCAGTAGCGCAAAGCCTGCTTTCCAGCTTGCGTCTGACTGTGCCGGCGGAAAACCTCAGAGAGTTGTCAGGGTACGTCAAACTCTTTCTCTTCCAGCTGCAGATGTCCCTGCAGCAGGGAGATTTCGGGTTTGTCGCGGATAAGGAACGTGGAAACAGTGTCTGGCTGGAAATTACCCTCCAAACTGCCGGACATCACGTCAAGAAGGCGGAAGACCGGAGTGCGGCCATGCTGGATGTTCTGGGGATCGGGCTCAGCGCAGAAATTGCCAGCAAGTTCGAACGGGTATACGAGGGGCTGACTGCGCAACTGACCTGTCTGCGGGCCTGTCAGGAACTGGAAGATTATGTACCTTACATTGAGCCGCTCGGTGAAAACCCGGAACTGGTGATTCTTGATTCCCGTAATCTGGGATCCGGTTTATTTGACGATGACCACTGTTTTGCTAAGTTGAAAGCATTGGGCGATATGGTGATTGCAGTTATCGTCGGCAGCAGTCATCACCCGGATCTGGATCGCATGAAAAAGATCGGTATTGATATCGTCCTGTTGCCGGATGACCTTGATGAAGTGCTGCCGCACTGGTTCCAGGGTCTCGACCATATTGATGTCAGCCCGCAGGGAATCTGGCTGAGCCCGATGGCAAGGAAAGCATACGGGCTGCCTGCGGAGGGTTGAGTCAAGGCCAGAATGAATACCAGAGCCCGTCACTTTATACGTCACCCCTGTTCCATCCCCATACGCATTGAAGCTGCGGCCCAGATGCGCAAGGATGCTGTCGTCGGGAAGAGCCGGAATATCAGTAAGGGTGGTGTGTGCTGTCTTTCGGATGTGCCGTATGAAAAAGGGGACTGTCTGTCACTGAGTATTGACTCACTGGAGCCCGCTTTCCAGACGGTTGCGCGGGTGATGTGGTGCAAGGCACTGTCCGACGATCAATATGAGCTGGGTGTCAGCTTCTTCTCCGACCGGGAGGCATTTGCCGCCCGTATGGTAGAGCAGGTGTGCCATATTGAGGCCTATCGCCAGCAGGTGGAGGCGGAGGAAGGCCGCCGCCTGAGCTTTGATGCCGCAGCAGCCGAGTGGATATCCGGCTTTGCCCGGGATTTTCCTTCGGGCGGCAATCATTGAGCGAGGTTAGCGCTCGCGTGACTTTCTCTGTATCGCTTCAACCGTGGCCAGCCCTTCGCTGACCCGCCAGGTGACTTCCAGATCCCAGAGAGACAAATAGTACAGCCTGTCGCCCTGGTGGTAGGCAGGCCGAGGATCTCCGGAGAGGCTGGCGCCAATCAGTGCAGACAAACCTGGATAGTTTGCCTCAAGTTGCCTCGCCTGTAAGGTCGCCGTGTTGCTGAAGCTGACCTGCAACTGATGCGTTCCGGAAGGCGCTTCGCTGGCAAAACCGCCCTGGGCGTCCGGTACCGAGTCTGCATAGGGAATATAGGGTTTGATGTCGAGTATGGGGGTCCGGTCGACGAGATCGGGCCCCTCGATGCCAAGCACGCAACGCTGCCTGTCATGAGTGATTTCCAGTAGTCTGACCACGCTCAAACCGATTGGGTTCGGCCTGTAGGGTGAGCGCGTCGCCCATACTCCCATGCGCTGGTTTCCACCCAGACGGGGAGGGCGAACAGTGGGCTGCCAGCCTTGCCGGCCATTCAGGTGAAACAGACTGATCAGCCAAAGATGGCTATAGCCTTCCAGACCCCGGAAGGCTTCGGGCGCGGAATATTCCGGAAATATCTCGATCTGGGCCCGAATAGGTTGAAGATTACCTTGCCGCGGCAGGCCAAACTTTTCCACAAACGGGCTTCTGACCAGACCGACGGGTTGCAGTGGAGTCATCAGGCCGCCGAACTATTGGCTGCTCGTGTGCTCTTCCAGCTGCTGTTCCAGTTGGCTGAGGCTTTCTTCAGACCAGTCTT
>JAUIAZ010000409.1 GCA_030427465.1 Gammaproteobacteria bacterium
TGGATCTCCGACCGGGCCACGCGGCTGTGCAGAATGTCACCGACGATGGCGACCGTCAGGCCTTCAAACTCCTGCTTGCACTGGCGTATCGTGAGCATGTCGAGCATCGCCTGTGTCGGATGCTCATGTCGTCCGTCACCGGCGTTGATGACCGCCACGGTTGGTGACACCGATTTGGCGATGAAGTGCGGCGCTCCGCTCTGGGCATGTCGCACCACAAACATGTCGACTGCCATGGCTTCCAGATTGAGCAGCATGTCGCTCAGGCTTTCTCCCTTGGTGGTCGCAGAGGTATTGATATTGATGTTAAGCACATCAGCCGAGAGACGCTTGGCAGCCAGCTCAAACGTTGTCCGCGTCCGGGTGCTTGGCTCAAAGAAGAGGTTAGCAACCGTCTTGCCTCTGAGAAGCGGAACTTTGCGAATGGACCGGCCACCGGGCTCAATGAAGCTCTCTGCAGTGTCCAGAATGTCGGTGAGATGGGCGCGGGAAAGGCCATCAATGGCGAGAAAGTGGCGCAGCTGATGGTCGGCATTCAACTGCACCTGATTGCGGACCGTACTATGGGGGACTTCCATCATTTCCCGGCCTCCTTCAGCACCAGTTTAAGAGGGTCTGGCCCTTCCAGTTTGACCCGCTTACCCGGCTCGAGCTTAAGGGAGCAACCCAGAACATCCGGCTGGATCGGCAACTCGCGGCACCCTACATCGGCGAGCGCAGCATAGGCAATAGACAGGGGGCGCCCGAAATCAAAAAGCTCATTCATGGCGGCCCTGACCGTGCGTCCGCTCATGATGACATCATCTACCAGCAGTACACTCTGATCTTCTGTGGCGAAGGGCAGGCTTGAGGGGGAAACCCTCGGATTCAGACCGATGCGGGTGAAATCATCCCGGTAAAAGGAAATGTCCAACTCGCCGACGGGTCCCGGATGCTTCAACAGTTCTGCCAGAGCCCGTGCCACCCAGACTCCACCAGTACGAATGCCGATGATCCGGTACCTGTCTGTCTGACGGCGTGCGTAATATTGCTCGATTTTTTCGGCCATGCTCGGCAGGAGCGAGCCGACATCCACTATGGACTCAGTCATGGGTATTCCTTAACCAATCCTCACAAATCGTAACTGCTGCAACAGCATCCAGCCCCTGGGTGCGACGTTTGTCGGGGTCTTGCCCGAGACGCTCCCGCGCTTCGAAGGTGCTGAGACGCTCGTCCACCAGCGCCACTTTCGCACCAAAGCGGCCATGAATCCGGGCTGAAAACTTTCGCGCCCGGCGGCTCATGTCGCTTTCGGTACCATCCATGTTCAGGGGCAGGCCAATCAACACCAGGGCAGGTTGCCATTCTTCGAGCAGTGCCCCGATGTCCTGCCAGTTTGGCACGCCATCACGGGCGGGTAGAATTCTGAGGGGGTTGGCGGTTCCCGTCAACGTCTGCCCGACGGCTACCCCGATACGCTTGAGACCATAATCAAAGGCAAGGACGGTTCCGGTATCAGCCATGACCCACACTGGAAGTCAGCTGACGCGGATCTATCCCGATTGTACCCAGGGCTCTGGGCACTTTCTGCTCGTCTGAGGTCTGGAACAGCGTCGCGAAATCTGCCGGGCAGGATATCCAGGCGTTAGAAGCGAGCTCTTCCTCAAGCTGGCCCTCGGACCAGCCGGCATAGCCCAGCGCGATCAGATAGTGTTCCGGCCCCTCTCCGGCTGAAATGGCTTCAAGCACGTCGCGGGACGTGGTTACCCGGATCTCGTCGGCGATACCCAGCGTAGACTGCCAGTTACCTTCACCATCATGCAGGACAAAGCCACGCTCCACCTGCACCGGACCGCCGGCATAGACCCAGGGATCCGGTGTCGGTTCTGGCAGGCCGAACTGATCTATCATCTCGCTGACCCGCAGAGACGTCGGGCGATTCACAACAATGCCCATCGCCCCTTCAGGCGTATGCTCGCAGAGGTACACGAGGCTGCTGGAGAAATGGGGGTCTTTCAGTTGCGGCATGGCAACCAGAAAATGGTGCTTGAGACACAAGGGTTTTGAACCACTCATCAGTGCACCTCCATCAGATTCCAGAGCACTTAGAATAAACCAGACGCAGCAGGCGGAGCAAAGGCACTGACTGCATCCTGTCAGAAACTGGACAAACGCGAACCGAAATCAAAGGTCCGGATTATTTCCAGCCTGTCCATTTCCTTACGCATCTGATCGGTAAAAGGCGCAAACGGTTCCGCCAGACGAATGATACGGATCACTGCATCATCCAGAATCTTGTGCCGGGACGACTCCAGAATTTCAATGTCGGTGACAGACCCATCCGGTGACAGGGATACCAGCACCCTGACCCGGCCCTGCAACTGTCGTCGTCGCGCTTCTTCGGGGTAATTCAGGTTCCCGATACGTTCAAGCTTTTTGCGCCAGGCATCCATGTAGAACGCACTGGAAGTCTTGCGTGCGGACACCGCTGTCAGCCGGGTCACCCTGGGCCGCTTGGCGTAGGCCTGACGCTGCTCCAGGAAGCGCGCTTCCAGGCTCGCGATTTCCAGGCTTTTCTGCATCAGTGTCTGGCGCTTGCGGGGCTCTGCCACGTGGGACTCTTCTTCAGTTTCGCTTACAGGCCTGCGAGATTCTGCCGGGGTCTGGCTTACCACCTGCTGTGGTTCGGGCGCGGCGGCAGCACTTCGCTGCTCGGTCACTTCCTGCTGAGCTGTCTGCTCCTGTGGCTCGACACCCTGGGGCGTGGGACTGGGTGTAGCCAGATCCCTGACTTCTTCCAGCGTACCGCTACCCTGCTGATTTGCCTGTGCCAGAAAATCGGCTTTATCCGGCTCCTCTTCGTCCTCCTGCTGGGCCAGAGTTACCTCCACTGTCTGCGCTGCTGGCGGGCGTGGTTGCAGGTCAAAACTGATGCCCAACACAATGGCTGCGTGGAGAACCGCCGCGAAAAAGAGGGTCATGCCCAGTCGGTCTGCCGCAGAAACCCCCATGAACTCTTCTGTCCGCGCCATCGCTTGCTACCCTGCGCGGCGTTGCTGGAGCAACTGGTCCAGATAGTCTCCTGCGATATCCAATCCATAGATCTTTTCCAGCTCACGGACACAGGTCGGGCTGGTGACGTTGATTTCCGTCAGGTAGTCGCCGATGACATCCAGTCCGACAAAACCAAAC
>JAUIAZ010000410.1 GCA_030427465.1 Gammaproteobacteria bacterium
TGGAGTTACACCTGGTATGGCATCACCGATCCCCTGCCTGCACGCTGAGCCTGCAGGCTCGGGTTCGGGCTAGAGCATCAACAGCAACTCCCGCCCCTGACGGTAGTCCATATAACGGGGCACGGCATAGGTACCATGGGCTTCGGCGAATGCGCCGCGCAGGATGGCATTGAAATCACCCGGCTGAAGGCCGGGTACTTCTGTGTCTATCCGCACTTCGGCAATCAGCCGCCTGACCGACTCAATCAGCGCATTCGTGGCCTCTCCGTCACCACTGTCTTCGCTGGCCAGACCGCAATATCTGGCGATTTCACCAAACCGGGTTTCACAGGCATCTCGATTAAAAGCCATCACATGGGGCAGCACAATGGCGTTGGCCCGGCCATGCGGAACGCCATAAAAGGCACCCAGTTGGTGGGCGATGCCGTGCACGTAGCCCAGTCCGGCCTGATTCAAAGCCAGCCCCGCATAGTGTGCGGCGGTGGCCATGGCTTCGCGGGCGGCCAGCGAGTCTCCACGATGCACTGCGGTACTCAGATGATCAAAAATCAGACGGCAAGCGGCTCTGGCATAGCCGTCGGTTTCTTCAGTGGCAAAGTCACTGCTCCAGGCTTCAATCGCGTGAGTCAGCGCGTCCAGCCCGCTCTCTGCGGTCACCCGGGCCGGCATGTTTTTCATCAGACGCCCGTCAAGGGCAGTAGCAACCGGTACCAGTCGGGGATCGATGATCAGACCTTTCTGGTGGTTTTCATCCTCAGAAATAACCGCCCCGATGGTCACCTCGGATCCGGTACCTGCGGTGGTTGGAACCACAAACAGGGGGAGACCCCGGCGGCGGGCCTTGAGCACGCCAATGAGCTTCCTAGGCTTGCAACCGTTTCGGGCTGCCAGAGCAATCGCTTTGGCGGCATCGATGGATGAGCCTCCACCTACCGCCAATACCGCATCTGAACCTGACTGGCTGAGGTGGTTCAGCCCCTCATTCACCACGCTGAAGGTCGGGTCGGGTGTCACCCCAGCATAGATGCTGACTTCGACCTTCAGCTGCTTCAGCTTGCGCAGCATGGGGTTGAGTAATCCGATTTCCATCAGGGGCCGGTCGCTTACAACCAGCAGGCGTTTGACCCCCATGGCCTGAATGGTTTCCATCAGACGGGTCGAACTGCCGTTGCCGACCAAGGTCAGCGGCTTGGGCAAGGGTAACACGGTGGCTGCCACTTTGAGGGCAGAGAGCTGTACTTGGGCGCGCAGTCGCACGATGGTCTGTAGCATAGGAATCCTTGAGGTGTTGTTGTTATGCTGAGCAAGGCTTAGTGCAATTACTCTAATTCAGTATAGATAGCCTGACAACCGCACCGCAATACCTACAAGCGGGTAAAATCCGGGGGTTAATTTGTGCTGAGCCCCACAATCCTGACCTTTGCCGCTGGCAAAGCACACGGCAAGCCGATACCGTTTCAGCTTATGTAACGATCTGTAATTCTATGCAACGGACGGAGTAGTTATGCCGGCGTGGACACAAAAGACATTTCAGGGATGGGCTCTGGCAGCGTGTGTATTTCTGGCTGCCTGTGGCGGCTCGGGATCAGACAAGAAAGACTCGGTCGGCAGCGATGAAACAGATCGGGTAGAAGATTTTGTCGGTGGCGGTACGCTGATATTCACCCGTTCAGAGCGTCCGGTTGAAGAAGATTCCGAAGAAACGGGTGTCGGCTCGGGCCTTCCTGAAGAAGCCCCCGAAGAAGCGTCAGAAAATACAGAAGAGCCAGAGGGCCCAGAGCCTGTGCTGACAGAACGGGAAGTGCCGGCTGACGTGATGGCGCTGAATATCCGGGGCAGCCTGTCTGTATCGGTTGGCCAGGTCACCCACGGCGAGGTTATCCCTTTGCCACAGGAAACCACGGACGGCCTGTTGACCGGCGCGCGTGCCTGGATCGACGGGAGCTCGGCCGTCATGCTGCGTCTGAGTGACCTAACCACGCGTTCCGTCAGTGTCGGGGACCGCCTTTGCGAACTGCTGCCACTACCTGACAGGGATACAGCGCCCCTGCGAGTGATTGCCAGACTGGAGAATGCTGAAGGCAGCTGCGATCCCGAACTGACCAATCTTGCTGTTGTTGATTTTGATGCCCAGCGACTGGTTGCCCTGCCAGCTTATGCTCGTGATGTCACTCCCTGGAAAGTCGATGGCCAGATTGAGGCACTGATCACTCGTAACGAACAGAGCGCCGAAGTGGTTCTGCTGGATCCGGACTCGGGTGCGGTGATTCGTGGCCTGGGTAATATCGCTGATGAAAATCTGCAGGCCGTGCAGGTAGAAGGCGAGGCGCCATTGCTGCGCCTGGGCACCACGCTGCGACAGCTTGCCAGCGACCAGGATCTGTTGGCGGGCAATACCGGCCTGGTGGTGGCCGAAGGGCTGGCCAATGGCGGTGGAATGGATCCGGTAGCGGCCTTCGGGCGGGCCTATTTTGTCAGTGGACCACGCATCTTCATTTATGATTACGCTGCGGGCGATGCCCGTTTGCAGATAGACCTTTCCGTACGTGAGATCAATAACAGCCGGATTGCTGAGATTACAGGCGTCTATCCGGGCGAGTTCTATACCTTTGTCCGCGTTCGCACCAATGAGGACGTTTTCTTTGTGCTGTCGGTCGAGCGGGAAAGCCTGCAATACCGGATTATGGGTACAGACTATGGTCGTGCCATTGGCTTCGTGGATGGAAATTTCTATTTCAACCAGTATTACGAAGATGTGCGCGACACGCGGGTGAAGGAGCAGCGCGTAGTGGCGACGGTCGTGTCAGGGACGGACCGGGTGTTATTTGAGGAAGACGACACGGTCTGGCTGCAGGCCGGTAGCGAACGCCTAGGTGGTGAGGCCCGTTTCCTCTTGCTGCGAGGTGAAACGACCCGGGTGAATGATGTATTGGTAACCAACGCCAGCATTGAAGAGCGTCACCCTCAGACCTTTGAACTCCTGCGCGAGTTTGGCAGTATCGAAGGACTGTATGACGATATTCAGACGGCAGCGTTCAGCGAGCAGGCTGTGGCGCTGAGCTCTCTGGAAAAAGACAGCGCAGCTGACCTCTACGCCATCGACCTGAACCCTGAAAATACTGATTCGGAACTGACAGTCCTGGACGCCAGTGACGGCCACGACAGCCT
>JAUIAZ010000047.1 GCA_030427465.1 Gammaproteobacteria bacterium
CAACCTCCAGACTGACTTTGACTCCGGGGTATTTCTTACGGTAATGGGTGAGCAGGCTGATGCCGATATAGTTGCCGATAGACAGTGTGGCACCAATGTTCAGCTGACCTCTTCCGCTATCCGGTTGATGGAAGTGACGTTCAAGTTGCCGTGCCTGCTCCAGAAGGCTCTCCGCTTCGGGACGCAACTGTCGACCCAGTGCATTCAGTTTCAGCCGTTTACCCACCCGGTCAAACAGTTGAATGTCAAACTGCGATTCCAGTGACTTCAGGGCCTCACTGGCGGCGCTCTGCGATAGGGCTAACTGTTCCGCTGCCCGTGACAGGTTGCCGGTATGGGCGGTGGCCAAGTAGACCTCCAGCTGTCTGAGGGTGAACTTCATTATCGGAAAAACCGTATAAATATATGAGAAAAATCAATTTAACAGATTAATGGGTGGAAGGTATAGTGGGTGAATATTGATCAGGAGGCGACTATGGCCAGCTTGCGACACGAAACCGTTACTCAGGTTCATCACTGGAATGACACCTTGTTCAGCTTCAAGACCAGCCGGGATCCCGGTTTCCGCTTCAAGAACGGGCATTTCATCATGATTGGCTTGGAGACCGAAGGCCGGCCCCTGATGCGTGCCTACAGCATTGCAAGCGCCAATTATGAAGAAGAGCTCGAGTTTTTCAGCATCAAGGTGCCCGATGGTCCGCTGACTTCGCGACTGCAAAAAATCAAGCCGGGCGACCGGATCGTCATGAGCAGCAAGCCGACCGGCACACTTATCCTGGATAACATGCTGCCGGGACGCAACCTCTATCTGATCAGTACAGGAACCGGGCTGGCCCCGTTCATGAGCATCATCAAGGATCCTGAGACCTATGAGGCCTTTGACCGTGTGATCCTCACTCACGGTGTGCGTTATGTCAGCGAACTGGCGTATCAGGACATGATCCGCCACGAACTGCCGCAGAATGAGTTTTTCGGCGAAGAGGTAAGAGAAAAGTTGATCTATTATCCTACCGTGACCCGGGAAGACTATCCGAATCAGGGGCGGCTGACCGACCTGATGAACAACGGCAAATTGTTCCAGGATATCGGCTTGCCTGAGATGGATCCTGAGCGCGACCGTTTTATGATCTGTGGTAGCCCGAGCATGCTCAAGGATACCTGTGACATCCTGGATAATCGCGGTTTCCGTGAAGCCCGCCAGGGTGAACTCGGACACTATGTGATTGAAAGGGCTTTCGTCGAGTCCTGATGCCCGGTCACCGCAAAGGCGCCGCCTGATGTCCTGACAGAGGGGTGTCAGGTGCGCCGCGTGTCTTCGCGGTGTCCTGTCATTTGCCCCCCATATCTGCAAAATCGGTTACTATGGCCCTGTGACTGATGACAGGATGACCGAATGACCGCTTCCCTTCTTTTGGGTGCCAACCCCGATCGCACCCAGTCCCACCTGCTTGCCCGCATGGCCAACCGGCACGGATTGATTGCCGGGGCGACAGGCACGGGCAAGACCGTTACCCTGCAGGTTCTTGCAGAAAGCTTTTCCCGGCTGGGCGTTCCGGTGTTCGCAGCGGATATCAAGGGTGACCTCAGCGGCCTGGCTTCTGCCGGCAAGCCTCACCCGAAGATTGATGAGCGCATAGAGCGGATTGGTATCAAGGATTACAGCAGTGAAGCCAGTCCAGTCCAACTCTGGGATGTATTTGCGGAAAAAGGGCTGCCCGTGCGCGCAACGGTCGCGTCGATGGGGCCGGACCTTTTGTCGCACTTGCTGGAGTTGAACGACACGCAGGAAGGCATACTCTTTATTGGTTTCAAGGTGGCAGAGGTACAGGACCTGCCGCTGGTTGACCTGAGGGACCTCCGCGCACTGCTGCATCACCTGTCTGAGCATGCATCCGAACTGAGTCAGCAATACGGCCGGATTTCAGGCAGCAGCATCGCGGCCATTCAACGGCGCTTGCTGGTCCTGGAAGAGTCGGGTGGAGACCTGTTCTTTGGTGTTCCGGCGCTGCAAATCCATGACCTGATGCGCCTGGACGACAAAGGGCGGGGTGTGATCAATCTGCTGGACGGGCAACGGCTGATGATGTCTCCCCGGATTTACGGCACATTTCTGTTCTGGCTTCTGAGTGAGTTGTTTACCCGGTTGCCGGAAGTTGGTGATCCGGAAAAGCCGGTTCTGGTATTCTTTTTTGATGAGGCCCATCTGCTCTTCGATTCCGCGCCAAAAGCGCTGCTGCAAAGGATTGAGCAGGTGGTGCGTCTGATTCGCTCCAAGGGGGTCGGAATCTATTTCGTTACTCAAAATCCGGCGGACATCCCTGATGACGTGTTGGGGCAGTTGGGCAACAAGCTGCAACATGCCTTGAGGGCCTTCACTGAGCGGGACAGAAAAGCGGTACGGGCAGCGGCGGAAAGCTTTCGGGAGAATCCGGCACTCGATACCCTGACGGTCATCGCGGAGCTGGGCGTTGGTGAGTGCCTGGTATCCGTGCTGGACGAAAAAGCCGTACCACTACCGGTAGAGCGTGTGCTCATGTCGCCACCCCGATCAAAGATCGGCCCTAGCGATGCGCAGACGCTGTCAGCGGTCAGAGAGGCATCACTGATTCGCGCGCAGTATGCAGAAACCCAGAACCCGGATTCTGCTGAAGAGCGACTTCAGCGTCGCCGGGAGAAGCTGGCTGCTGAGTCTGAAAAATCTGAACAGGCGGCAAAGGTGGCAAAAGCGGAAGCCGCTGCTGTGGCCCGAAAGGAAACCGGGTCGGGCCGGTCGAGCCGCGGCCGTTCCCGACAGGGTTTTCTGGAAACCTTTTTCAAGAGCATACTGCGTAGTCTGGGATCACAAGCGGGGCGGAACCTGATCCGGGCACTGGTTCGTGCCCTGACCGGTGGGCGGCGCTGACGAGCCCGGGAGTCGCGCAGATTCAAAAGCAACCCTAGAAGAGTCCAAGAGGTAAACAGCATGAACGCACTTCTCGAAAAAGCCACACAGATCTTTCAGGATGTTCTGGGTGACCACATTCAGCATCTGGATGAAGAAACCATTACGCAGGCTCTGTCCGATGTGGTTCCGGGGCTGGCGCAGGCAGATCTTTCGCAACTGCTCGAACGCTTCCAGCAGGGCGGGCTACTGGAGATGGCTGGCTCACTGCTGGGTAGTGCGCAGTCGCTGTCGGTAGACCAGATTAAAAATGCCATAGGACCTGAGGCCATCGAAGCCTTCTCAAGCCAGCTGGGGCTGGATGAGCAGACTGCCGTGGGTGGCCTGTCCGAAGTCGTCAGTCGCCTGTCGACCCAGGGCAAAGACTTTGCCGGAGACCTTATGGGGTCGGCCGGTTCGGTGCTGGGCAAGTTTTTAAAATAGTCAGAAAGTCGCCTATGCTCAAAGGATGAAAAATCAACTGAACTGGGTTGCCGCCGCCGTGCTTGCGACCCTGGCCCTTTGGGCCTGGAATCACTTTGTGTCTGACGGTCTGTTGTCGATGCTGTTTCAGTGTCTGCTGGCCGGCATTTTTGCCTGGCTTCTGGCGCGCCGGATAACAGCACCGCGTGATGAACTGCGCAGAAGGTTGAGGAAAGCGGCATCCGGTGACCTGACACCGCAAGGTGCCGGGGGCGGGACGGGCTCGGGCTCAGCCATGCTGGAAGATTTTGAGGCCCTGTTGCTGCGTCTGAACCGGCTGATATCGAGTATCCGTGACTGCTCGTTACACATGGGACAGTCTGCCAACCAGATTCATGCAGTTGCCCATGAGATAGAACGTATAAGTGAGGCAGAGGAAACCCGTTCCGGTGAGGTGCAGGAAGCAACCCAGCACCTCCACAAGGAATCGGAAAGTGTGATGACCGTGGCGCGAGCGACCCGTGAGCAGGCACGTATCTCCCGGGCTTCCTCCAGCGAAGGCATTCAGCTCATGCAGGAAGTTATGCAGCAGATGGGCGGCATGACAGGCGAAATCCAGCGCGCGGCCAGTCAGGTTTCCGAATTGCAGAGTGCAGTCGAGACCATCGTCAAGGCGTTGTCGGACATCCGGGGTATAGCCGACCAGACTAACCTGCTTGCCCTGAACGCGGCCATAGAGGCTGCCCGGGCTGGTGAGCAGGGGCGTGGCTTTGCGGTGGTGGCGGATGAAGTGAGGGCGCTCTCGGTGCGTACCGCGGAATCTGCCGGCGAAGTGTCCCGCATCATTCATCACTTCGACCAGAAAGTCAGCGAAAGTGGCAGTGTCATGAACGGGCTGGTGGAAGTGGTGCAGACCAATCAGGCGAAAACAGAAAAGGCCAGAGGGTTGCTGAGTGAAATGGAATCGCATGTGAACGGGTTTGTGGATCAATCCGAACGCATCTATGCGAGTGTCAATCAGCAGCTCAACCAGTTCACGGCACTCGAGACCACGCTGGCCTGCCTGTTTGAAACCCTGCGTGAGAATGGGGCCAAGATCGGCAATACCGCCAACATCAGCGATACGCTGTTTGGGCTGACGCGGCGCCTGGAGCAGGAACTGTCCGATATACGCTTCGAACATCAGAGCAAATCCAGAAGCACCGCGCAGCAGGGCTCCGACCGCCGTAATGCTGAGCGCCTGGAAGGTACCTTACTGGTGACCCTGTACTCTGCGGACAAGACCTCCGAAGGTCTTACACAGGATATCAGTGAGACGGGTATGAGCCTGATCAGCAAATCGGAATTCGCTGAAAAAACGGTTCTGGAGATTGCGCTTCGTCCTCCCACCCAGGCCTTGCAGGACTACAAGCAAACGCCGCCGGTGCGGCTGTCAGCAAGAATTATGTGGCGCAAGCCACAGGGCGAGGATCGCTACCGTTATGGTCTGCAGTTCCGCGATCTGAGTGCCGGACAACTGACGCATGTCCGGGATTGTTGTAAATTCTATGAACAGGCGAGCTAGCTTCCCATGCTTGAGCCCCTGAAAACTCTTCGCAAGATACTCCAGGATGCCGCTGATCTGGAGTCGCCGGGCGAGTTGCTGGAGCATATCGTCAGCCGGGTGCAGCAGTCGATTGCGGTGGAAGTTTGCTCTATCTATCTGCTGGATACCGAAAGTGAAGAGCTTGTACTTGTCAGCACCCGCGGTTTGCAGGGGGATGCGGTCGGGCAGGTCCGCTTGCCCCTGGGTGATGGCATTGTTGGCCGCATCGCCAGCAAGCGCAGTGTCATCAATGTCGCCGATGCCTCCGGGCATCCGGGATACCGTTATTTCCCGGTAACTGGCGAGGAGAAATATCATGGCATTCTGGGCGCCCCGATTATTCATTTCCGGCGCCTGCTCGGTGTCATTGTCGTGCAGCGGGTTCGTGCGGAAGCCTTTTCCGATGAGGATGAGGCCTTCCTGGTCACGGTAGCTGCCCAGTTATCAACGACCATCAAAGAGCTTCAGGAAAACGGTGCCCTTGAAGACCTGACCGATGCGGAAAGTCCTGTTTCCCAGATCAACCTCCGCCGAACCGGGGTCAAGGGTGCTGCGGGTATGGCCATCGGCACCTTGCACTGGGTGTCTCACTCTGCGCGTCTGACCGACGCAGGTGATGACAAGAGTGAAGATATTGAGGGAGAGAGGGAACGCTTTCGCGAAGCCCTTGAGAGTGCCAACCGTGAATTCAGGGAAGGCGGCGAGCGGCTCGGAGACTCCCTGCCCAAGGATGTAGTGGCCCTGTTTGGCGTCTACCGTCTGATTCTGGAAGATCCGGAACTGATCCGTGAAATTGAACAGCTCATCGAGGATGGCTGGGTGGCCGAATCCGCCTTGCGTAAAACCGTGGAAAAGCACGCGCGTGTATTTGAGGCGATGGAAGACCCCTATCTGCAGGCCAAGGCGGAAGACATCCGCCACATCGGTGAACGGGTCTACGCCGGCCTGCTTGGGCACGCCTCCCGACCACCGGTGCCCTCCCGCGGTACTCTGCTGCTGATCGGAGAGGAAATCAGCATTGCTGATGTGGCCCAGTTTCCGGCCCGGCGTCTGGGTGGCCTGATCTGTACCAAAGGGTCGACGCTGTCGCACCTGGCGATACTGGCCAATGCCCTGGGTATACCGGCCGTGATGGGCATAGGTGAAATCAAGCCGGCCGCTGTTCACGGGCGGGAAGCTGTTCTGGATGGCTACCGCGCCCAGATCATCTTCAATCCGGTGGCCAACCTCAGACAGGAATACCGCAAGCTGGCCCGGCAGGAAAAGCGACTGGTCAAGGATCTCGGTTCGCTCAAAGACAAGGCCGCCGAAACACCGGACGGCTACCGCGTCACCCTGATGGCCAATACGGGGCTGCTTGCAGATATTTCACCCGGTCTGATGCACGGCGCCGAAGGTGTGGGGCTTTACCGCTCTGAAATCCCTTTCATGATCCATGAGAGCTTCCCTTCTGAGGACGAGCAGGTGGCTATTTACCGGAATGTCCTGACCTCCTATGCCCCTATGCCGGTGAATATGCGCACGCTCGATATCGGCGGTGACAAACCCTTACCCTATTATGTATTCAAGGAAGACAATCCCTTCCTGGGTTGGCGGGGAATCCGTTTCACTCTCGACAACACCAGCATCTTTCTGAGCCAGATCCGCGCGATGCTCAGGGCATCAGAGGGGCTCAGCAATCTCAGGATTCTGCTGCCCATGGTCAGCCAGATTGAAGAAGTGATTGCCTTCAAAGCGCTGCTGCGAGAGGCCTACGACCAGTTGCGTGAAGAAGGGCTGAAAGTCACGATGCCGCCCACTGGTGCCATGATCGAGGTGCCGTCGGTGGCCTATGTCATGGATCAGCTGGCAGAGCATATTGAGTTTGTTTCGATCGGCAGTAACGACTTTACCCAGTATCTGATGGCGGTTGACCGCAATAATCCGAAGGTTTCCTCACTGTATGACTGGTTGAATCCCGCCGTGCTGCGCGCACTGCAGGATCTCAACAAATCGGCCAGTCGCAAGGGTTTGCAGGTCAGCCTCTGCGGGGAGATGGCAGCAGACCCCGCCGCCGTGATTCTGCTGATCGGCATGGGCATGAAAACCCTCAGCCTTTCCGCGTTCAGCCTGCCGAAGACCAAATGGGTGATCCGGACCGTGCCACGCAAACGCTGTGAGCAGTTGCTCAGGAAGGCGCTCAAGGCGCCAGATGCCCGCAGCAATCGTCAGCTACTGGAAAAGGAACTGGACGATTGGGGGCTGGGCGGGCTTATCCGGGCCGGTGATCAGTGATTACACACTTTCCAGAGTGACCTGAAGGATGCTCTGACGCATATCGGCATTGAGCACCAGGCGCGCCTCTTCAGAGATGGTTTCCAGGCGCTGGTCGAAACACAGCTTGCCTTCCTCATTGCGAGTCAGGAACTCATTTTTCAGCAGCTCATTGGTGAAGTTGCGGAACAGGCTTTTGTCGAAGAATTCCGGGGCATTGAGGCCATAGAGAATGCTCATCCTTTCGGCCATCTGGGTGCTCAGCTCTTCAAGTTCACTGGCCTCGAGTTCGCCACTGCCCCAGCGACGCAATATCGCGATCGCAATATAGTAGCGCTCGATGGTGGGAACAATGGTGCGCGCCAGGGTGGTCAGAAGAACAAACTCCTGCGTGCCAATGGCTGCCCGGCAGATTTCTTCCCCGTTGACGGTGAGCAGTCCGCGCTCCTGCAGAAGTTCGATCCAGGCTTCGACCTCGCCCCAGACTTCCGCTTCTGACCAGCGCAGAAACAGCTCCGACTTGATGTAAGGGTACACAGACTCAATCAGCCATCGTACGTGCGCCTTCGGCAGATTCTGCTTCTGCAGGAACAGACTGCATATCAGGGCCGGAATCGCGACCAGGTGCAGAATGTTGTTGCGGTAGTAGGTCAGCAGGATGGCCTCGCTGTCAGCCAATGTGATGATATCGCCGAGTTTCTGGGTCTGACGTTGCGCCAGGCCCATCTCCTGCACGTAACTGACCCAGCTGGTGCTGTCCGATTCCGGATAGGAGATCTGTTCACTGTAAGGGCGCTTTTTCAGCAGTTCGACAATATCCGTGCATCGATCCGCCAAGAGACCGGCATCCATGGCCTGACGGTTGGTACTGAGCAAAACCATGGCAACCACGTTTACCGGATTGATGGCTGCAGCCTGGTTGATCGAAACGGCCACTTTTTCGGCCAGACTGTCTACGGCGCGACTGTGCCAGGCGGGCAGCGTGCCGCTGGACATATCGACGGTCTTCCAGGCTTCACCGGTATCGTTCAGCACACTGTCGAGTGAGAAGGGGGCGCCAAAATTGAGGGAAACCCGGCCGTGGTTCTTGAGATTACGGATCGTCTTGAAGAGGCCGAATATGGATTCTTTCTCTTTCTTCTTGCCGCGCAGTTCTCCCAGATAAGAGCGCTCTTCCAGGATTTTTTCATAACCGATGTAGACCGGTACGAAGTACAGGGTCTTGCGGGAATCCTTGAGATAACTTCTCACCGTCATGCTCAGCATGCCAGCCTTGGGCTGCAGGGTGCGTCCGGTACGGCTACGTCCGCCCTCGACAAAGTACTCCACCGGATGTCCCTTGGTGAACATGCTGTGCATGTATTCATTGAATACAGCGGCATACAGTTTGTTGTTACGGAAGCTTCGGCGCATAAAGAAGGCCCCACCCCGCCGCAGGATGGCACCAACCACCGGCATGTTCAGGTTTATGCCTGCCGCGATATGGGGAACCATCAGGCCGTTCTGATACAGCACGTAGGAAAGTAGCAGATAGTCAATGTGGCTGCGGTGACAGGGTACGTAGACCAGCCCGCCCTTACCGGCCGCTTCCTTGACCGCCTCAACATTGTTGACAGAGACGCCACTATAGATCTTGTTCCATACCCAGGTCAGAACAATGTTCAGGAAGCGTACACCCGCAACCGAGACGTTGGAGCAGATTTCATCGGCATACTTGAGTGCCTGCTGGCGAGCCTTTTCCTCGGAGATCTTGTTGCTTTCTGCAGTGGTTCTGATCGCCTCGCGCACGGCCGGCGTGCGAATGAGTTGGGAGACGAGGGTACGCCGGTGCGACAGGTCTGGACCGACGACTGTCTGCCTGACCAGACGGAAATGCACCCGCAGAACCCGGGCGACCTTGCGGGAAGCGATCGCGGGCTTGGCGGACTGATCGGAGAGCTCGCGCAGCGAGATGGGACGGCTGAACTGGATAAAGGTATTACGCCCGTGAATGAGGATGATGAAAAAGTGACGGATACGGCCGCTCACTGACCAGTTGTCTGACAGCAGCAATTTGAACAGGCTCTGCTCTTTCTGCGGCGCACGCCCCCAGAAAATGGACACCGGGACCAGCTGGATATCCAGTGACTTGTCCTTGTGAGCGGCCTCAACCAGCTCGGACAGGCGGCCGGTCATCAGCGGCATCTGGCGACGCCGGAACCAGACCCCGGTTCTTTCGGAAAGGAAGAAAAAGCGCCGCCGTAGCCGGTTTCCGTCGAATTCGAGGGCCAGCTGGCTGGAAGGCAGCCCGGCTTCCATGGTTTCCTGCTCCAGAACCAGGCGGTTGCTGTACGAGCTCTTTTCCAGCACATACACCACCGGCTTGTCAGGATCGAGGCCAATCTCGGATGCCTTGTTGCCAATTACATCGGTGCGAACCCAAAGGAAAAGCAGGCGGCGAGCGAGGTTAAACAACCAGTTCGAGATCAGATTCATGGAGGAGATTTCTCGTTAGCCAACAAAGGCGCCTAGTGTATCTTCTCGCCTGTCAGGGGGCAAAAGATCCTCGGGGCCAGCGGCAGCTTGCAAAATGGGGTAGCTCCCCATAGTCTTCAGCGGATGACCGTGCTTGATTTTGAATACGCCCCGGCCCTTAAAGTGCCTGATTCTTTTGACCCTGAACGCGATCTCACCATCTGTGTTCGCCGGGGAGATCTCATCGTGCCGGAGCCCGGACGAATCTGGCACAGCGGGATGCATGACCTTGTGGAAAACCAGAGGGTCCAGATCGGCCGCCTGAATGGCCGCCTGCTGCGTTGTGTGGATGTGCCGGATGTTCCGGAGGGGTGGGCCTCCCTTGGCCTGCGCGATTATCTGCTCAACAGCGATGAACAGTCTTTCCGGGTAGCAGGACTGAGCGTCCAGATCATGAACTGGTTCAGGCAGCAGAATTTCTGTCCACAGTGCGGTAATGCCCTTGAGTTCACAGAGAATGACCGCGCCCTGCAATGTGCCTATTGCCAGTATCGGGATTACCCTCGCGTTAACCCCTGTGTCATTGTCAGTATCAGGCGGGGTGATGAAGTGCTGCTGGCCCAGTCACATCGCATGCGATCTACGGGGATCTATAGTTGCCTGGCTGGGTTTGTCGAGGCAGGGGAAAGTCTGGAAGAAGCCATCGTCAGGGAAGTCCGGGAAGAGGCCGGAATCGATGTGGGAGACATCCGCTATGTCGGCAGTCAGGCCTGGCCTTTCCCCCACCAGCTCATGCTCGGTTTTGTGGCGGAATACCGCTCAGGAGAATTGCAGCCCGATACCCGTGAGATCGCGGATCTGGGTTGGTATCGTGCCGACTGTCTGCCGAAGATTCCACCTCACCAGACCATTGCCCGGCAACTTATAGACCAGGCCCTGAGGTCGGACTGAGCGTGCGCCCTGTCCTGGTTTTCGATTCCGGAAGCGGCGGTCTGAGCGTGTGGCAGGAAATCAACGCCAGATTGCCGGATCTGGATACGGCCTATTGTGCCGATTTTGCAGCAGCACCCTATGGTATGCTCACGGATTCCGCCATTGAGGCACGGGTTATTGCGGTGATGGATCAGGCCCGTGCGGCACTTGATCCCGGGCTTATCGTCATTGCCTGCAATACGGCGAGCACCTTGTTGCTGGACACTCTCAGAGCGAGGTATCCGGTTCCCTTTGTGGGCGTGGTTCCGGCCATCAAGACGGCGGCGGCTCTGACCCGGAATAAGCGTATCTGTCTGCTGGCTACACCGGCTACCGTCAAGCGCGCGTATACGGAAGAACTGATCCGCCAGTTTGCCGGAGATTGCGAGGTATCGCGTCTGCCCAGAGGTGAGCTGGTCCACGCGGCCGAAGCTTTCGTCCGCGGGAAACCGGTGGACACTGAACTTTCTGCTGTGCTTGCGCAGATAGACCGGCTGGCGGTGGATACGGTTGTGCTGGGCTGCACACACTTTCCTTTGCTGAAGCCCCTTTTCCAACAAGAACGTCCTGACATACACTGGGTCGATTCGGGGGCCGCCATCGCGCGCCGCGTGGAATCCTTGTGTGGGCAGCAAGATCTCAGGCTGAGTGTCGGAGGTACACGTCTGGCCTGCTACACAGGCGCGGAGGATGAGCCCTGGGAGGCCTGTGTCGCTGATCTTGGCTTTGCACAGCGATTACGTTGGGACATCTCCGCTGGACTGCCCTAGACTCAAGATTGAATCCTCATCAGGAGAAGACAATGACGGGTTGCTGTCTGGAATCCACCGGAAACCTATCCAGTACCGGAGCCTTGCTGTGGGTCTTTATCCTTGCCCTGCTGTGTGTACCCCCCACACGAGCGGAAATGCCGGCTCAGTCTGACACTCCGGACAGGGTTGTGCAGGCATTTACACTCACCCACCGCACGGCAGAAGAGGTCAGTGCCGGCCTGAGGCCGCTGTTTGAGGGAGCCGGGGTCAGCTGGTCGGTCTCGGGTAGCCAGATAGTGTTCAGGGCGACCAGCTCTGCATTACAGGCAGAAGTTATCCAGGCACTGCGTCTGCTGGATCGTCCGAGAAATCGCTACCGGCTGGAACTGCGCGAGTCGCCAGGAGGGCCGGCCGGTACTCTGCGGCGTTCCACTGCGGATGCAAAACCTGTCCAGGTCGTGGAGCTTTCCGAAGGGGATTCGGCCATCTGGCAGCAAGACCAGGTACGGCCTCTGGAAGGCGGCTGGTCAAACCGCAGCGGGGGAGGGCTCTGGTATGCGCAACCCGAAAGCCGGCAGGTATCCTTGCAGGTGATCAGTCCGGCAGGTGTCGAAGCGGTCAATCTTCAGGTGTTTTGGGCAGACCCCCGTTCAGCCAACGAAAACCGTGACTGGTCGCTGGCAGGACGGGACAGCCTGAGCCGGGTGCCTCTGAATGTCTGGGTGTCGTTGACCCGTCAGGAGGCATCGCAGACAAGCTGGCAAACGCGAAGCACCGGAAGTCAGGCGCAAACCCAGCTCGAGCTGAGGGTCAGCCTGATCGAGTGAGCAACCCGGACAAGGGCGGCAGGTGCTGATCAATCAGAGCTGGATCTTGCCACCCCCTCCGCCCATGCCACCCATGCCGCCACCTTCTCCGGGCACAACGATGCTACTGGCAGCCTGACGGCGCATTTCCTTGAGTTCTTCGATGGTCTTCTCCATCGCTTTCTGGGCTTCTTCCGCAAAGGCCGTACAGGCGTCGGCCAGATTCTCGGCCGGAATTTCGAAACTCAGGGGCAGTGAGCCCGCGGGTGTCATCATCTGTGCTTGTCCCAGATAGATCACTGGCCGCTCCGTGTCCGGCTTGCCTTCTGCATCGACGGGCGTCATGCGGCGGATGGTGCCGACAGACTGGTCGGTGAAAACTTCCTCCAGGTAGAGGGCACTGGCGTCCATTGTGGGAGAGGTTTCGTCATTTGGATTCATGGTTTCAGCTCCTGGTCTGATTTCTGAAAAAAACCGCTTGATGATTACAAACTGGTCGGGTACGATTTTTTAATTGTAACTGATTGTAAACAAAGGCAAAGCTACGATGCCCCAGCGCGCAAACCGGATTTGCCGCGCACAGCAAGGGAAGTGCGTCCCGCCCGCACTGGCAGTTCCCGGCAATCTGGCCCCTGATGACTTGCCCGGACAACATACGCATGAATGTCATTGATATCAACCGACGCCCGGCAGAGGGTGACAGTGCACTGGACTCCCGCCAGCAAGGGCGCTGGCTTGAGTTGCTTTCCGTAGCGACTGCCGAGTATCAGGATCTGCTCCCGCCGGATGCCAGATGCACCCAAAAGAAGCGGAGCGGAGGCTGGCTGCGCCGGATATTCCGGTCTTCGCAGCCTGCCCAGTTTGCCTCTCTGCACCCCTTGCTGGTGTCCTTCAACGCCGCAACCTGGTTACGCATCACGGCGCCCTGCAAGGGATTGCCGTTATCCCTCTGGTTACAGTACATTGATTCCGAAGGGAGACATCAGGTTCTGATTGATGAGATTGTCATTGAAAGCCGGCAAGTCATGCTCGCTGGTGAAGCCCGCTTCCGGGTTACGGGGTACCTGCGGGACGTCAAGATCTGCCTGGCCGGACTGTCCGATGCCAGTCAGTTCAAAGTGGATGAGCTGTTTGCCCAGCGCAAACGCCGCACCGCCGCCCGCAGCTGATTCCCTGATCCACTCTCTGTTTCTGGTTGTGCTGCTTGTGCTGATCTCTGCATCGGCATCAGCGGCCCAGCTGGTTTATCCGGATGCGCTGGCCTGTGGTTCACGGTCAGCGGACAGTGTCTGTCAGAAATCAGTTGAACTGCCTCCCCAGGCGGTTACCGAGGTCAGAAATGGCCTCTGCCGCGTTGGTTCCCCTGATATCCGTCCGGTGAGCTGGTTTGACTATTGCAGTCCTGACATCTACCAGGGACACGTCATGGTCTGCCGTTATCAGGCCGGCGCGCGGCAAATCTGCGGGTTGGTAGACCAGGATGGACGCCTCAGGCTTCCCGCTCTGTATGAAGAAGTTGAACTGGGACCCTTGTCGCCAGTGGCGCGCATTCGGCTGAACGGGCGATGGGGTTATTATGATACTGAAAAAGGGCAGATCATTTTTGCGCCACAGTTCCCCAAGGCCAATGCCTTTTCCGAAGGGGTAGCTTATGTCGTCAGCCCGGGTGAAAATGAGTCGATGGGACACTGGATCATTGACCGCAGCGGCCGCCGGGGGGAAGCGCTGGATAGCGGCATCACGGAGGTCGGTCTGTTCCGGGAAGGCCTGGCACGGGCACGGCAGGGTGGTCTGTGGGGATACCTCAGCCGCGAGGGCGAGTGGAAGATTCCGCCCCAGTTTTCCTATGCAGAAGACTTCCTCGACGGGTTGGCCGCCGTGCGGGTTGCTGATAATCCGGAGCAGTGGGCCCTGATTGACAGGGAAGGTCGCGGCCAGATATTCATTGAAGGAGACTCCCATCAGATTACACTTTTCGAGCGTCACCAGGTGCAGCTGGAGTGGGGGTGTGAAGTGCTGGCCGACGGGGCCAGACGCAATTGCACGCGGGCCTGTTTACTCAGGCAACGCCTGGATGGTGATAAGGCCCGGCAAGGGCTGGTCTGTGAGTAGGAGAGATTGACGATGAAATCAAAACCGTGTCGGGCTAGTTTTGCCTGGATGATGGCTCTGGCCACCTTGTTCAGCGCAGCCCTTTTGTTCAGCGTAAAAGTCAGCGCGTCCGATGGCCTGGTGCATGTGGCAGCAGAAGGCGGGGTGACAGAGGTCAGCGAGCGTCTGCAGGCAGAACTGGACAAACGGGGGCTGAAGCTTTTTACCGTGGTGGATCACCACGCGGGCGCAAGTGCGGCGGGTTTCGAGATCCGGGAGATGCAGCTGGTGATATTCGGGAATCCCAAGGTCGGTACGCCACTGATCCAGTGTGCGCCCACGATGGGCCTGGACCTACCCATGAAGATGCTGGTCTGGGAGGACCTCAAGGGCAGCGTGTGGGTCAGCTACAATGACATGGAGTGGCTGGATTCCCGCCATGACCTGAGCCTGTGTCGTCCAGTTGTCGAAAAAGTATCAGGCGTACTGGCGACTATTGCCGGGGCGGTGGCGACTCCCTGATGTCTGGTCACCTGCCCGGCCACGCTCAGCCTCAGGGGTGAGGAGACTTCGGGAAAAGGCTTAACTGTCTCCCTTGTCGCTCAGGAAGCGTACGCCACAACCCTCTTCCTCCAGACGTACCACCTCACACTGGACCGGCTCACCGGGGCCGGTGGGTAGCCCCATGACGCGCACGGTCAGGCGCATGTGGAGTTCCGGGCTGATGTCCTGCTCCTTGGTTATGACAAAGGCACCGCCCTCCGATATGTCCCGTGTTTTGGATACCACCGTCTGGTCTTCGCCCAGGCTCAGTTCCACTTGGAAGGCTGCCTGCATGCGGGGGTGCTCACGTTTGTCTGAAGCCATACTGTGCGGATGCTCCGGTAAAAAGTCAGTCGTTACATAACAGTCTAGCCCCAGAGGAACATTCTGCACAGACGCTGCGGGCAGGGGCTCCGCAGGAGCCCTGCGTCCAGAAATCCGTTTTCAGCCGGCTACGCAAGCGGGGCGCTAGTCGCCGGTTTGCTGGGAAAGCCATGCCGCACAATACGCCAGCCAACCTGGGCGGCCTGGCGGGGGAATGACCCGGTATTGTAATGCTGACCATAGCGTTGGCAGATGTCTTTCACGCGGGGAGCCAGTTCCGCGTAACGGCAGGCCGGGATATCCGGAAACAGGTGATGTTCGATCTGATGACTGAGGTTGCCCGAGAGAATATGAAACCAGCCGGGCCCTTTCAGGTTCGATGACCCTTTGAGCTGGCGCAGGTACCAATGCCCCCGACTTTCGCGATTGAGCACTGAGCGCGGGAATATCTCGGCATTCTCGGTAAAGTGCCCGCAGAAAATGATCGTAAACGTCCATACGTTGCGGATCAGGTTGGCGCAGAGATTACCCAGGAAGACCGGTAAAAAAAACGGGCCCGCGAGCAGGGGAAAGATGACATAGTCCTTGAGTATCTGGCGCCTGGCCTTCCGTACCACCGGGTCCGCCTCGCGAGCCAGTTCCGCCTTGCTCTTGCGGCCGCTGAAATAACGTCCCAGGCGCAGATCCTGGATGGCGATACCCCACTGGAACAGGATGGCGAATATCGGGGTGTAAATCATCTGGAAGAGATAGAAAGGCTTCCAGCGCTGTTCCGGGAACAAGCGCATCACGCCGTAGCCGATGTCGTCGTCCAGTCCCTTGATGTTGGTGTAGGTATGGTGCTGGAAATTATGGGTCTTGCGCCAGTTGTCTGCAGTACCGGCATTGTCCCATTCGTAGCAGTTGCCTTGCAGACGATGACTGCCGGTCCAGTTGTACTGGCCATGAATGACATTGTGCCCGAGTTCCATGTTTTCCAGTATTTTCGACAGACCCAGAAGCAGTGTCCCCAGTATCCATGCCGGTGGAAACAGGCTCAGGAACAGAAGTCCTCTTCCGGCGGCGCCGGTATATCGCACCAGCCGCTC
>JAUIAZ010000048.1 GCA_030427465.1 Gammaproteobacteria bacterium
TGGACGGCCCTGCACTACAGTTTGTCACGGCCGGCCCTGCGTAGCCGCGACGTATCCCGCCAGGTGGTTGCGGTATTACTGAAGCAGGGGGCGCAGGTCAACGTGCTGGACGAAAACAAGGACAGCCCCTTGCACTTTGCGGCAAGAAACGGGCACCGCGGAGCCACCGGTGTGATTCTGCGGCAGGGAGGAGATCGCTGGGCTGTGAACGGGTCCGGCAGAAACTTCCTTCAGGAAGCCATGGATTCGGGGCATGACCGGCTGGCGGCACAGTACGCCGTATATGCGGCTGAGGTGACAGCAGCGGGACTGCCGTAAACCGGCGTCAGGCCGCTCAGCGCTTGCGCAACGGGTGATTGCTCCCGCTTGTGCCTGGTTTTCCCTGTCTTTCGCGTTCGGCTTGCTCCATGTGTTGGTGAAGCAGAAAGCTGATCCGCGGACTGAGTTGGCGGGGCAGATCGTGCCCCATGCCGGATATCAGATGCAGATTGGCAGCCGGTACCCGTCTGGCAATTTTTTTCCCGCAGAGGGGCTTTAGCAGAGGGTCGTGCACCCCGTGAATCACCTGGGTCGGCAGACGGATATTCTGAATGCAGCTTTCCAGGCTCCCGGTTGCGAGAATGGCCTGCAGCTGTCTGAGGGTGCCGGCCGGGGTGTAGTCTCTCTGGAAACCGGCCCTCACCATGGTCTCAATTTCATGCCGTGGCGTCGGATAATGCGGGCTCTGGATCAGCTTCCAGAACCCGATCCAGCGTTTGATCTGATCCTCGGGTGACTTCGGCGGGCGCCCCGCGAAACCGAATCTGAGCATCAGGGAAAGATCCGGAAAAGGAAGCTTGGGCGAGTTGGTGGATGACATGAGTACGCTGAGCGAGGCCAACTGCTCGGCATGATTGGCGGCCAGTATCTGCCCGATCATTCCACCCATGGATACGCCGATAACATGGACAGGTGCCAGTCTGAGTGCGGTGATCAGGTAAGAAGTGTCTGCCGCCATATCGTACAAAGAGTAGTTGGCTGATGGCTTCAGCCCCAGTTTGTGGGACAGGTAGGCCAGCCGGGTATCCACCCGGATCCTGGATCTGACCTTTCCTGACAGGCCCGTGTCCCGGTTATCAAAGCAGATCAGCCGAACAGGCTTCTGCAGCAGGAGTTCGAGCAGATGGTCCGGCCAGTGGGTCATCTGGCAGCCCAGGCCCATGATCATCAGTACCGGCATCCCCTCCGGGTTACCATACTCCCTGACGCACAAACGAACCGCAGGTGTCTCGACCGTGTATTCGTCAAACGCCAGCGGTTTCAGCTGAACGGCGGTGTTCATGCAAGCCCCCTGAGTGGCTGACTGTCAGAAGCCTCCTGGGGGAAGCGGTTACGTCTGCGGAATGTGCCCAGGTCATTGAAGGGAACACCATGGGCCCGCATCGCCCGGTGGGCATCTCTGGCGGTGAGCTGGCGAATGTAAAATGGTTCTCCGACCACAAAATGGTGAATGCCGTGAGTGCTGCCAAAGTTGAAACAGAACAACTGGAAGGGCCAGAAATACCAGGCGTTCAGTACCTGGGTTTGCCGGAGCATGGAGTCCACATTGCCGTAATAGTGCATGCTTGAACTGATGAATATCAGGCAGAAAGAGCGCAGGTAATGTGGCGCAATCAGCATGACCACGGCCTGGTTCACAAGGTTCAGGACAGCCAGGGTCGAATCGCTCCAGGTCAAGGGGGCTTCCAGCAGGTAGGACAGGCCATTTATCAGGTGGTAGCCAATAAACAGATACCAGAGCAGCACGGCCAGCAGGCCAAAAGGAAAGTAAGCAGCGAGCAGACGGGCCACGCGGAAGCCCTTGCGCGACTGGTCTGAGCAGAGAATCTTGGCGATGTTGCCCAAAACCGGATCCAGCATGATCCACCATCTCAGCGGGCGGTAAGCCTGACCATTGCCGATCCCGCGTTCTTCGATGTCCTTCTCGGTTCCTGATGCCTTGTGATGCAGAAAGTGAAGGTGTCGCCGTATCCAGGGATTAATTGTGCCCGGTCGGAAAACCCAGACTCCGAGCATCATCAGATGGTGAAGCAGCTTGTTGTTCTTGAAGTATTGCCAGTGAATCAGGTCATGCTCCAGTTCATGCAGCAGGGATGTCAGAACGGCCACCGCCAGAATGCAGGTCAGGGCATTGATCGTGTCGTTGACATAGGCGTACCAGACAAGCCCTATGCCGGAGATGCTGCCGATGAAGATCAGAAGACCGATAAGGTCAGTATGGGCCAGAACCGGCAACCGTTTGCGCCAGCGGTCGCCGCTTTCGCGAATCGCACGACGGATCGCCTGAATACTTTCTTTTTCTGATGGAAGGGGGGCTGCTGCCATGATGAAGATCCGCTTTCTGGTTTTGTTATGGCGTCCCGACGCAGGGAGGCTGTTTAGATAAGAGCCTAGACCTGCTTGTTTCTATAGGCCATATTAAAACCAATAGTTGGCCTATAATGACAGTTTTCGTGACCTGGGAAGCCAATTCATGCCCGGAAACTTTGAAGATCTCGCAGTTTTTCCCGGCTCGGAGCTGGAGCTGATCCGCTGTTTTATGGAAGGGGAGGGTGTGGCAGCATCCCGTTGGTTATTCGGCAGTGGCCTGGATTTCCAGACGCTTTCCTCTGCGGGTAGTGCGGTCTCTCTCAAACAGTTTGATGTGATTTACCGGAACGTTTACCGGCTGGCCAGGCGACCTGATATTGGTATTGAGTTTGGACTGTCGCTGAACCTGTCCAGATGGGGAGTGTTGTCGTCTGCCTTACTGTGTGCCAACACGCTGGGCCATGCGCTGGCGATTGCTGATGTGTTCAAGGAAATTCTGCGTAGCCGGTTTATTCTGTCCAATCACCAGGAAGGTAACAGGCTGTTGATAGACCTGAGGCCAAACCCGGACCTGCCTTTCCCCGTCAACGAAGTCTTTGCCTACGAGGTGTTTCTAGGCTCCCTGAAAACCCAGATCAGCCAGTTGATTGGCAGGCCCTTCCGATTTACTGAGATCTCGCTTCCTTATCCGGAGCCCACACATGCCTGGTGCTACCACAAAGTATCGGAGAGCCCCGTGCGGTTCTCGGATTACCGGGGGCAAGTGGCTGTGCCTCTGGACCTGCTTCAGAAGGCACTCCCCATGACCAACCGGATGACCCGCAAAATGGTGGAATCGCACTGCCGGGAAGAACTTCGCAGGGTAAAGAACGCCCGCGCCGGCGATGTGGTGTTTACCATCCGAAGCCTGCTCGCCCAGAGTGGCGGCGACCTTCCGGATCTGCCCCTGATGGCAAGCCACTTATGCATGAGCCCGCGGACGCTCCGGCGGCGACTGCAGCAGGAGCAGGTGCAGTACCGGCAGCTTTGCGAGCAGGAGCGTCAACAGAGGGCTGTTTCGCTGTTGCTGACTGGTGATCTGAATCTGAAGGCGGTGGGTGAGCTTTGCGGTTTTAAAGACAGTGCCAGTTTCCATAAGGCCTTCAAACGCTGGACGGGCGAAACGCCTGCGCGATACCGGCAGCACTTGCGCGCTCGTCACTAGATTATTGCGGGGCGGTTTCAGTGGTGCTTCGGCTGCCTTCCGCGGCCATTTCAAGCCGCAGATCATCGGCCATCAGGGAGAACTCTCCCTGCAACAGTACGGACAGCTCGTCCTTGAGCGCGACCGGCGTGTCCAGTTGAAAGCTGACCCCAACCGGGAGACTTTCATTCAGGGCGACTTCGACAGGAAGGCGCGTTGTCAGTGGCAGAACAAAGGTTTCCTTCAGTGGGACCGTGACGTTTTTCCTGACGGGAACCACCGTATTTCCGGCGAGGTTGAGGCGTCCCCGGATTGGCAGGGTAGCCCGCACCGGAATCGCGGTAGTCAGGCGAGCCTGCAGCGATTGCACGCTGGCCTGAACCGGACCGCTCACTTTCAACTGCTGGCGGATCGGTATACGCGCCCGCACCGGAATGTCCGCTTCGACGGGCACCTGGATACCTGCGAGGGTGGTTACCTCTGTATTGATAGGTAGCAGCATATCGATTTCGATTTCATCTTCAATGTAAACACCTTCATCCAGGGTGACCCAAAGGGTCTCGATACTCAGGCTGTTCTGATTGAGTGGCAAGTCAATCGGCAGCTGAAAATCGATTTCACTGGTGGCACTGTAGTCGAGACTGCCTTGCAGGTTTACATCCAGGGAAAAATCCAGTGGCAGCTGAAGCGTCTGATCAACCGGGATACTTAGCACCTGGTCGATGGCGACTTCGGCATTCAGCAACTTCGGCAGGCTCACCTGCAAGTCTTCTTCGATATGCGTGCGGATTTGCAATGTGTCCTCTACGGCGATGTCTACGGGCTTATCCAGACGGATTTTCAGGTTCAGCCAGGCGAGGGGATCAAGCAACAGGAAGACCAGTATCAGAACCAGTAGCAAGTTGACACAAAGCAGCAACCAAAACCCACGTGTTTTATCCATCTCTGGCACAGTCTCCCATAGTCAGGCTTAGGCCCCGCTCAGCGTATTGCAGTAACAGTAGGGTAGATGAGAAAACCTCAGACACAAAAAAGGCGCCTGTGAAGGGCAGGCGCCAATCGGGGTAAATGCGGTATTTTTAATGGCGCGCCGGAATCCTTCCTATCCGCACTTGCTGTCACCGCAATTCAGGCAGGTCATGCAGCCATCCATCATGATGACGGACTTCTGGTGACACTTTTTGCACTGGCTGGCAGAGGCAGGGAAGGCCTGCTCACCATCTGCTGTTGCTGTGCCGGCGGCTTCCTGCTGCTTCTGTTCGTAGGCAGCACGTTTCTCGGCGATCATGTGCTTCTGGGCTTCCGTCATTTCTTCTGACTGAATCAGCCCAACTGCTTTCATGTGACGCTCGATAACGGAACCAATCTCGGCTACGAGAGACGGCATGAATACACCGCCCTTCTTGTAGTAACCACCATTGGGGTCATGCACAGAGCAGAGTTCGTCAATCAGGAAGGTGATGTCACCCCCCTTGCGGAACACGGCAGAGATAACCCGGGTCAACGCAATGACCCACTGAAAATGTTCCATCGACTTGGAGTTGATGAAAATTTCATAGGGGCGACGCGTCTCGTGATCTGTTCCTTCGTTGAGCACGATGTCGTTGATCGTAATGTAGAGCGCGTGCTCTGAAACCGGCGGCTTGATCTTGTAGGTGCTGCCGATCAGAAAATCCGGACGCTCTATGGTCTCGTTCATTTCCAAGGGTTGCGGCTCGCTGGGTGTCTCATTCACGGCCTGGAGCGTTTTCTGCTCATCCGCCTTGAGCACAGTATAGCCCACGATCTTCTTTTCTATTTTTAATACCATTGTATTGTCTCCTTAATCCGGGCCTGGCTCAGAACTTGCCGTAAGTGCCTTCTTTCAGGGCATCGAAGAGGTTGGCGGCGGTGTGCATCTCGCCATCGTACTCCACCTCTTCATCTCCCTTGAGCTGAACGGTGCTGCCATCTTCCAGCGTGAACTCATAGGTGGTGTTCTGCAGATCCTTCTCTTTGACGAGAACGCCCTGGAAGGCTTCCGGGTTGAAGCGGAAAGTGGTGCAGCCCTTCAGACCGGATTCATAGGCGTACATATAGATGTCCTTGAAATCTCCGTACGGGAAATCAGTCGGAACGTTCGCCGTTTTCGAAATGGACGAATCGATCCAGCGCTGTGCGGCTGCCTGAATGTCCACATGTTGCTTGGGCGTTACGTCATCACTGACGGTGAAGTACTCGGGAATCCGTGCCTCCGGGTCTTCGCTGTACGGCATGGCCTTGCTGTTGACCAGCTGCCGGTAAGACAGCAGTTCGTAGGAGAAGACATCCATTTTCTCTTTGGTCTTCTTGCCTTCCCGGATCACGTTCCGGAAGTAGTGATGTGCGAAGCTCGGCTCAATCCCGTTACTGGCATTATTCGCCAGAGACAGGGAAATGGTGCCGGTCGGGGCGATGGAGGTATGGTGAGTAAAGCGGCACCCTTTTTCTGCCATTTCTTTCACCAGTTCCGGTTCGACTTCGGCCACGCGCTGCATGTAGCGACTGTATACCGCATGCAGCACCTTGCCTTTGATTTTGTCACCGACCTTGATGCCGTCCTTCTTCATTTCCGGCCGCAGGCGCAGCATTTTTTCGGTCACACTGAACTCATCGTTCATGATCGGGGCAGGCCCTTTCTCTTCGCTCAGGCGAAGACCTTCACGCCAGCCTTCCACCGCCATTTCACGGCAGACCGACTCGGTAAATCCGACTGACTGCTCCGAGCCGTAAGGCATCCGCAGCATTGCCAGAGTGGAGCCCAGACCCAGGATGCCCATGCCGTGCCGGCGCTTGTAGGCAATCTCATGCTGTTGGCCGCCGAGGGGCAGGCCATTGATTTCCACCACGTTATCGAGCATGCGAGTAAAGATACCCACGACTTTGCGATACTTCTCGAAGTTAAAGCGTGCCTTTTCTGTGAAGGGATTTTCAACAAACTTGGTCAGGTTGACTGATCCCAGCAAGCAACTGCCGTAGGGAGGCAGCGGCTGCTCACCACAGGGGTTGGTCGCCCGGATGTCTTCACAGAACCAGTTGTTGTTCATTTCATTGACCTTGTCGATCAGAATGAAGCCCGGCTCAGCGAAGTCATAGGTGGACGTCATGATCGCATCCCAGATTTCGCGGGCCTTGACTACCCGGTAGATGCGGCAGGCCACCTGCCCCTTGTTGTTGGTGACATAGCCTTCGGTTACCGGGAAATCCCGGTAGAGATATTGGCTCTGATCCTTGAGGTCCAGACCTTCTTCTTCCACTTCCTTGGCCGTGACCGGGAAGGAGAGCTGCCAGTCACCGTCTTTCTGTACTGCTGCGATGAAGTCTTCGGTGATCAGCAACGACAGGTTGAACTGACGCAGACGCCCGTCTTCGCGCTTGGCCCGGATAAAGTCGAAAACATCCGGATGGTGTACATCAAAGGTGGCCATTTGCGCGCCGCGACGTCCACCGGCTGAGGAGACGGTGAAGCACATGCGGTCAAAGATATCCATGAAGGACAGCGGACCGGAAGTGGTCGCACCGGCGCCTGCCACATAGGCACCCTTGGGACGCAGGGTAGAGAATTCATAGCCGATACCACAACCGGCCTTGAGCGTCAGGCCTGCTTCATGGTTTTTGCCGAGAATGTCGTCCATGGAATCGGTGATGGTACCGGAGACCGTACAGTTAATGGTGGAAGTGGCTGGCTTGTAGGCTTCCGCTCCTGCATTACTGATGATCCGGCCCGCCGGAATGGCGCCGTTCTCGAGTGCCCAGATAAAATCGTTATAGATCTTTGCCCGAACGCCTTCACGTTCAACGGCCGCCAGCGCCTGTGCGACGCGGGCGTAGGTGTCGCGAATATCCTGATCAACTGCGACCCCCGCTTTGGTTTTCAGCTGATACTTGGTGGACCAGATGTCCTCCGAAGCCGGCTGCATCTCAATGGGTGCCACAATTTGTTGGACTTTCGCATTCATATAAACCCCCGGAATGTCTTTCAAAAAACCCCAAAAAAGCTTTCTTATCGGCAGAAAAGCTGCCGTTTTGTGTACAAGTTGCGGATAAGCTGTGGATAACTTGTGAATCCATGACACAATATCTAGTGCGTGTTTTTTTTTGGTGGCACAAGATGATGTGCTTGGGTGAAGTTTTGCCGTTTTGCGGGAAATTTTCAAGCAAGAATTGAAAAAAAATACGCAGGGCCGGAGGCGAGGGTTCAGTCAGCCGGCAACATGCAGTTGCGGCAGCTGTTCGCTGACCCACGGGGGAATATCTTCCGGGGGCATGGGGCGGGCCAGGTGATAGCCCTCCGCATAGTGGCAACCCATGCGACTGAGCAGTGCCAGGGATTCGGCATTCTCAACCCCTTCTGCGACCACGCTGAGATCCAGACGTCTGGCCAGGTCCACGGTTGAGGCCACGATGATCTGGTCGGCGCTTTCTTCGTTCAACCGCAGCACAAAGCTCTTGTCGATTTTCAGCATGCAGACCGGCAACTGCTTCAGTTTGGACAGCGACGATTCCCCGATCCCGTAGTCATCAACAGCAAAGTCGAAACCGGCATCACTATAGCGCCGGATCGCGACGATGGCTTTGTCGGTATCCTGCATGACATCTCTCTCTGTCAGTTCGAAGCTCAGATAACTGGCATCCAACTGACAGGACTTGAGGGTTTCAAGGATGTAGGGCAGCAGGCTTTCATCAAGCACGTCCTGAGCAGACAGGTTCACCGCAATCTGCATGAACAGTCCGCTTTTCTGCCACTGGGCAGCCTGTGCGATCACACTGTCAACCACGAAGTGGGTCAGCTCGGCGATCAGTCCGGACTGTTCGGCCAGGGCCACGAACTCATCCGGCGGCACAAATTTCCGGGTGGGGTGAATCCAGCGGATCAGGGCTTCACATTTGTCAGCCGCACCAGTCACCAGGTTGACCTTGGGCTGGTAAGCCATGCGCAGTTGCCCGTCCCGCGTAGCCAGTGCCTGCTTCAGGTCATGTTGCAGATTGAGCCGGTCGAGGTGTTTTTCTTCTTCGCCAGTCTGATAAAAGCGCGGTTCGCTGCGTGCCTTGCGCGCCGTTTCCATGGCAATGCCGGCACGCCTTATCAGATGGGCAGCAGACGCGCCATGCTCCGGGAAGCAGGCCCAGCCGATACTGAATTCGAAGCTCAGTGCGAGTTCATGCAGAAACAGGGGCTGGCGTAGCATCCCGTATATGACCGCGGCCTGCTCACTGGCCGGCACGCCAGCGGGTAACCGGTATACGGCGAGAAACTCATCCGCCCCGGCGCGGGCAGTCATCCAGGCATCGTTCTCCTGGCGGGAAAGCCGGCGCGCTATCTCGAGCAGGCAAGCGTCTCCGATTTCCGGGCCAAAGGTATCATTGGTAGCGCGGAAGCCCCGGATATTGGCGTTGAGAATGAGCAGGGACTGGTCGGTTCGCGTCAGTTCGTCATCCAGATCCTGTATCAGACTATGTCGGTTGAGCAGTCCGGTCAGCGGGTCATGGCGAGCCTGATAGCGGATTTTTTCTTCCCGCTCCTTGAGGTCGTTACGCATGGCAATAAAGGCCATGAACAGGGCCTTGAGTTCCTGGGTACTGGTCTTGATGAACGGAATCTGATGGTAGTGCCCGCCGGCAATCTGATGCGCGGTTTTCTCCAGCTGGACCAATGGGAACACCAGTTTACCCGAAAGGATCAGGCTGCCGAGGCCGGCCAGCAGGGTGCTTGCAAGACTGACCCAAAGAATCCTGCCGATCAGATCGTCATAGTCTTTGAAGGCGGCCGCCAGGGGCGCTGAGAGCGCCATTTCCACATGGCTTTGCCCTCGCTCTTCGATTCGGATTCTGCGTGTAACATAGGCCTGGGGGGCCGTGAAGGGCAGGCGGATAATTCCGGTCAGGGCATCCGGCGCGTCCAGGGCGCTTCCCTGATCAGCGGCGGCCAGACTGCTGCTGACCAGAGTTTCACCTTGCTGGTTGCCCTGAAGGAAGGAGATTTCCAGCCCGGTCATCTGTCCGAGTTGCTGCTTGAGCTGCTCATCAAAGCGGAAGCCGATGCCGGCCAGGGCAATTGGTACCGGCGCCCGGATCGGAATCAGGATCAACTGGTAGAGGTCGCCATTGAGCACCAAAAACTGGGTCTGACCACCGGAGTCGAGCGTGGACTGGACACGCTCGGCGGCCATGCCAGTCCAGGCCTGGACTGGCAAGGGACGATCCGCTGTCAGGAGTTGCCCTTCGAGATCCAGCAGCAGCATCAGGTCGGCGTCGATACGTTCGCCATGGTTACTCAGGGCACTTTCGATGGTGTTCACGTCCCGGGTAGCGACAGCTTGCTTGAATCCGAAATCCGAGGTCAGGATCGATGAGGTCGCAAACAGTTGATCACTGCGCGCCTGCAATACCTGCTTGAAGAGGTTGACGGCATTTTCCATGTCATCATTGATCTGCTCCTGAATGTAGGTGGCAGAGGAAACCGTCGCGGTCAGTACCGTGATCAGTGCAGAGGCACTGGCCACGATCAGTACCAGGGTGAATATCTGGTAGCGAAGCCGGGTCATTGCACAAATCGGTTGAAACGGTTCTTCGGCGGCACGCTATCGGTTTTTTCTGCAGGCAGGGTCAGTGGTAAACGGATTTGCCAGGTTCCGTCTGCCTGTGACGGCAGCAGCTTGTCACTCAACGGGAGCCGCTGGTGTCCATCCGGCGACAGGCGGGGGTGCCAGACCCAGGCCTGCTGCCAGTCTTCGGGCGCGGGTGCCTGAAGCCGACCCTGCTCATCGCTGCTGGAAAAATGTTGGCCGACATAGATGTAACCGACCATATTGTCGTGAATGTTACAACCCAGCACGACGACACCGGGTTGGTCAAAGACCAGCGGTTCACCCGGCGTGTCAGCATACAGCTTCAGCTCGAAGGCCTTGGCGGGCGAAAACGAGTAGACGTGGTGGCGTATATTGTCGTTATTGGGAAAGCTCACCGAACTGCCAAGCGGAATGGCCAGAACCACCGGGCTGAACTGGCGGTTGACCTGATCCATGATGGCATCGCGGGCCGGCACTGGCTCGGCAGCAGCGAGGGGTTCCCACTCCAGCACAGCTTCAGGCACAGGCCTTCCCTGTTCATCCAGGAGGCGGTATTCCACGGTTTCTGCCTGTGCCACACCTGCCTGCGCCGCAAGCGTGGTCAGACAGACAGCGATCCGGGCAAACCCCCTTCGGCTCGTGGTGATGACGGGCTGTCTCATACGGGGAGCTCACTGTTACTGCGAATACCCTTAGAGCATAGCACAGGCTGTGCCCGGCGCCGGTTCTCAGACCGCTGGCAGGCCCAGGTGGCGACGGACTTTTTCGGCCACCCGGGGCTTGAGTTTGTTCTGCTCCAGAAGCCAGAGTACGGCGTCTTTGAGTGAGGCGTCCGCATCACGTGGATGAATGCCGAGAACCGCCTCGGTTTCCTGAGTGTCGAAGAAGCAATAACGTCCGACTGCCTCGTAGGCCAGATCATAGGTGAAGGGTGGCGTCAGTCCGAACAGTTTGCAGACTCGCTCGACCACGCGTGCCATCAACAGCGTGGCCTTGCGGCCCATGGGCAGATAGATCGGGCGGATACCGGTCAGGGTCTTGAGCTTGTCGCCGATGCTGCGAACGGTCAGGTTTTCTCCGCCAACAATGTAGCGGTGCCCGTTTTCACCGGCGGACAGGGCGGCCACATGCGCCTGGGCAACGTCACGGACATCGACCAGATTCAGCCCCCCCGGGTAGGTTTGTCCCACCCCGTTCAGCCAGTCCATCACCAGCTGGTTGGACGGGGTGATGCGGTAGTCATTCGGACCCAGCACAATGGCGGGGCAGATCACCACCAGGTGTACCTGATGCTGCCTTGCCAGCGCCTGGGCCTTGCGCTCACTTTCGGTTTTGGCCACGTAGTAAGGGTTGTGGGCATCCGTGTTCCAGTCCCGATTGCTGAGATAGGTGCGAGGGTCATAACTGAAGCCGATCGACGCCACACTGCTGGTGTAGACTACTCGCTGGATACCATGTCTGGCGGCAGCCTGGAAGACATTCTCGGCACCCTTGACGGCAGGGGCGACGATCTCTTCGGCCGTTTTGGCGATGGTTTTATAGACGGCAGCCATGTGAATAATGGCCTGACAGCCTTCGGCCGCCTTTTCCACCGCGGCGGCATCCATAATGTCGCCATACGCCAGTTCCGGTTCGAGCCCCTGAAGCCCGCTGAGATCGGCGCTTTCCCTGACCATGGCTTTGACATCGTGACCCTGATCCAGCAGCAGCCTCACTACCTGGGAACCAATGTGTCCGTTTGCTCCGGTCACCAAAACTTTCATTTTTCCTCCTGATTTTCGCAAAGCCCGGCAGAGGCTCCTAGAATAACGCTAATGTCGCGAAATATCCTGCGGGTTGATGTCTTGAAAACACTCCTGATAATTGCACACCAGCCGTCACCGAATACCTGTGCCATGGCCAGGGCCTGCCGCGAGGCGGCCGAAGAAAATGCCGACGACCTGCAGGTGCTGTGTCAGACGCCGTTTGAAACACAGGCAGAAGATGCCCTGAACGCGGATGCCATTCTGCTGCTGACCACAGAAAATCTGGGTTACATGAGTGGTGCCATGAAAGACTTTTTTGACCGTGCCTATTACCCCTGTCTGGAGGTCAAGCAGGGGTTACCGGTCGCGGTCATCATACGTGCCGGACATGACGGAACCGGCACCCGACGGGCACTGGACAGCATTCTCACGGGATTAAAGTGGCGCCAGGTACAGGAGCCGCTGGTCTGCCGGGGCGACTGGTCTGAAGCCTTCCTCGAAGATTGCCGGGCGCTCTGCGGAGCCCTTGCGGCCGGCTTGTCTGCCGGCATTTTCTGACCACCCTGTACGGCTGCAGCAGATTGCAGGGCCGGGCTCAGTACCGGACTTCATTCCAGCCGCCCTGTTCACCACGGCGGCGGCCGGCACTCTGGCGTCGGTCAGTGCGAGAGGGGTCAAAACGGACTTCCATCCGGCGGTCGGCCAGCTGGCGTCGGTGAGCTTGTCTTCTGTCGATACCGTTCCAGGGAAGATCCCGGCTCTCGAATTGGGCGGCAACCATAAATTGTTCCCCCTTATTGTTATTGATAAAACCAGATTAGACCTTTGTGACCAGGCTGCCAAGCCTGTCTGCATGTCTGAAAATGACAGAACGGGCTCTGGAACCGCGCGCGCCTCTGCAATAAACTGGAAACTGGCCGGTCCGGGTGGGCTGTTCCTGGCAGGTCATTGAGCGAATAATTACAAGAGAAGAGGCCACCATGAGTAACGAACACCGGTACGAGGTTCCGGCTGAACTGGCAGAACGTGCCTGGGCTGACCAGTCCAGGTACGAGTCCCTTTATGAAGCATCCATCAACGACCCGGAAGCCTTTTGGGCAGAGCAGGGCAAACGCCTGGACTGGATCAAGCCCTACACTCAGGTCAAGGATGTGGATTTCTCACGGGAGAACCTGCATATCCGCTGGTATGCCGACGGCGAGCTGAATGTCAGTGCCAACTGCCTGGACCGTCATCTGGAAAAACGCGGGGATCAGGTTGCGATAATCTGGGAAGGGGATGAACCTGACCAGGATGACAAGCTGACCTACCGGCAGCTGCATGAGCAGGTCTGTCGGTTTGCCAATGGGCTGAAGGCCCTGGGTGTGCGCAAGGGTGATGTGGTTACCATTTATATGCCGATGGTGCCGGAAGCGGCTGTGGCGATGCTCGCATGCGCCCGCATCGGGGCGGTTCATTCGGTGATTTTCGGCGGGTTTTCCCCGGAGGCCATTGCCGGTCGCATGGAAGACGGGAAATCCCGCTTCCTCATCACTGCAGACGAAGGCGTGCGTGGCGGACGCCTGATTCCCCTCAAGAACAATGTGGATACCGCCCTGGAAATACTGAATGGCAAAGACCTGAGTGTCGATAAAGTCGTGATCGTCAAGCGAACCGGGAGCGATGTGACCTGGGTGGAAGATCGCGATGTCTGCTATGAAACCCTGCTGGCAGAGCAGTCGCCTGACTGCGCGCCGGAGCCCATGAATGCAGAAGATCCGCTTTTTATACTTTATACCTCCGGGTCCACCGGCAAGCCCAAAGGTGTTCTGCACACTTCCGGGGGCTATCTGGTGTATGCGGCCATGACGCACCAGTATGTTTTCGATTATCACGATGGCGATATTTACTGGTGTACGGCCGATGTCGGCTGGATAACCGGCCATTCCTATATTCTGTACGGCCCCCTGTGCAACGGGGCCACGACGCTGATGTTCGAGGGGGTTCCGAACTATCCGGATGCCTCGCGTTGCTGGCAGGTCGTTGACAAGCATCAGGTCAATATTTTCTACACCGCGCCGACAGCCATACGTGCCCTGATGCGACTGGGCGATGCGCCGGTGCTGACGACCAGTCGTGAATCCCTGCGCCTGCTGGGCTCCGTGGGAGAGCCCATTAACCCGGAAGCCTGGGAGTGGTACTACGAAGTCGTGGGAGAGTCACAGTGTCCGATCGTGGATACCTGGTGGCAAACGGAGACGGGTGGCATCCTGATCACACCGTTGCCCGGTGCAACCACCCTCAAGCCCGGTTCCGCCACCCGACCGTTTTTTGGCGTCAAGCCGGCCATTGTTGATAACGAAGGGAAAATCCTGGAGGGTGAAGCTTCCGGAAACCTGGTCATGCTCGATAGCTGGCCAGGTCAGATGCGAACGGTTTACGGAGATCATGCCCGCTTTATACAAACTTACTTCTCAACGTACCCCGGTTGCTATTTTACCGGTGATGGTGCCCGCCGCGATGCCGAGGGTTATTACTGGATCACCGGCCGTGTGGATGATGTTCTGAATGTCAGTGGCCACCGCCTGGGAACCGCAGAAGTGGAGTCGGCGCTGGTGGAGCATGATCAGGTGGCAGAAGCCGCCGTGGTTGGTTTCCCGCATGATGTCAAGGGGCAGGGCATTTACGCCTATGTCACTCTGACCGTCGGTGCCAGACCTTCGGCCGCACTGCGTGCGGCCCTGGTCGAACTGGTCAGGAAAGAGATCGGCCCCATTGCGGCACCGGATGTCATCCAGTTCGCACCTGGGCTGCCAAAGACCCGCAGCGGCAAGATCATGCGCCGGATTCTGCGCAAGATAGCGGCCAACGAAGTGGATGCGCTCGGGGATACGTCCACACTGGCAGATCCCTCCGTGGTCGACGACCTGATCGAATCCCGGGAGGCACCCGCAGGGTCCTGATGGCGCGAAACCTGCTGTTAATGGGTACCACTGCCTGTGACCTGTGTGATCAGGCAGAGGCGGTAGTACTGGCAGTATTTGCGGCAAACCCCGGGCTGGAGCAGCACGTTCACGTTGAGGTGGCTGACGTGATATCGTCCGGGGTGTGGGTGGAAAACTACGGGCCCCGGATTCCCGTATTGCTGGATGAAGCAAGCGGACGTGAACTGGCCTGGCCCTTTGACCCACCCGCGCTCGTTGAATTTATCAATCGTTGTATGGAATGCCCATGATCGTACTGCTGTCTCCGGCCAAAACGCTGGATTATGAAACCCCTTTGCCCACCCGCAAGCACAGCGAACCGGAACTGCTGGCGCACAGTGCAGAGCTTGCCGATGAGCTCAAACCTGTCAGTCCGGCGGACCTGCGTCAGTTGATGGGGATCAGTCAGGAGCTTGCGGACCTGAACGTGGAGCGCTTCCAGAAGTGGCGGCTCCCCTTTACCCCGGAGAACAGCCGGCCAGCCCTGTTTGCGTTCAAGGGCGATGTCTACGAAGGGCTTGACGCCTACACGCTCAACAAGGAGCAGATCGACTTTGCCCAGAAGCATGTGCGCATTTTGTCCGGGCTCTATGGCATGCTGCGACCACTGGATCTGATGCAGCCCTACCGGCTGGAAATGGGCACCCGCTTTTCCAATAGCCGGGGCAAGAACCTTTACGAATTCTGGGGCAACCTTCAGACAGACCTGTTGCAGAACGAACTGGATGCAGGCAAGGAAGAGGCGATCGTCCTGAACCTGGCATCGAATGAATATTTCAGGGTCATCAGGAAGAAGGTGCTCAAAGCCCGCCTGATTACGCCCGCTTTCCTGGATTACAAGAAGGGCGAGTACAAGATGATCAGCTTCTACGCCAAGCGTGCACGGGGACTGATGGCCCGCTATGTTATTGAGCGAAAAGTGCGGAAACCTGAAGCCTTGCAAGAGTTTGATTGCGAAGGCTATCGCTATGATTCCTCGCGAAGCGAGGCGGACAAGCCAGTGTTTATTCGCGATGAAGTCAGCAAACCCTGAGTGACTGGTGCCCGGCGCCCGATGCTAGAAACCTGGAAAAAGCAATCAGCCAGATGGCTGGGGCCTCTCTGGCAGGGCAAAAGCCCTGAGAATCCGGCGGATGCGCTCTGGCAGGATCTGCAGACGCTGGAGCACAGCCCCGGACCCGCCTCCGGGAACCCGCTCTGGCAGGACTGGCTGGTCAGAGCCATTGACGGGCTGCTGACTGATCTGTTCCGG
>JAUIAZ010000049.1 GCA_030427465.1 Gammaproteobacteria bacterium
TGCAGGAGCACCGCATCCGCCATGTTCCGGTAGTGGAAGCCGGATCGGGGAGCTACGCCGGTGTGGTTACCCAGAAAGCGGTGCTCAGGGAAGCCATTGACATTGCAAACAAATTCGGACTGGCAGATATGGAAAACCAGGAAGGTAAGCGCAAAGTCGAGTCCTTTATGGAGCCGGATGCCGAAACGGTGCAGCCGGCCTTGCCACTGGTTGAGGCCGGACGTTTCTTCACCGAATGCAAACACGGTTGCCTGCCCGTGGTGGAAGAGGGGCGGGTCGTCGGTATTCTGACTTCGGCAGACTTCGTCAAACTCAGTGTTCGTCTGCTGGAAATGATGCAGTCGTGAGCGGCCCGGGTTTTATGCATGGGGCGAGGTGGCTGTGGCTGTTGCCCTCTCTGCTGTTCAGTTTGGCTTTGCGGGCGGATCCGGTTGTGCGTATCCCGGTGAATGATTTCCCGCCCTGGGTCGTGATCAGTGAGGAAAAGGTGGATGGGGTGGATGTGGATCTTGCCCGCGACCTGCTGGCGTACATGGGCTATGAGGCACAGTTCATGCCTTGTCCCTGGGCTCGCTGCCTCAAGATGCTCGAGTTCGGTCATGCGGACATGATGCTAGGCCTGTTCCGATCCCCCGAGCGTGAAGCGTTCGTGAAGTACGTCGAACCGCCTTATTACATGGATCCGCCGAAAGCATTCTACACCCTTGCCCAGACACCTCTGGTCATCCGCAGCCTGGATAATCTGCGGTCACTCACAGTGGGTGTCATCGGCGGGACTCTGTACTTTCCGGACTTTGATGAGGCCGATTATCTGAACAAGTACGAGGTGACTGACAACCGGGTGCTCATCAACATGTTGCTGCGCAAACGGATTGATACGTTTATCAGCACCCCGGTACACATTGATCTGCTGGCAGAGACAATGGGGGTGAGCGAGATGATCGAGAAGCAGCACCTGGATGGTGCCGAAGCGTCTCCCTCCTACATGGTAACCAGTCGTCGCTCCCAGTATCCCCAGTTGCATGCGGATCTGGAGAAGGCCCTCACTGAGTGGCGCGAGAGCGGCCGGCTTCAGCGCCGTATTGAAACCTCGCTGCGTCGCTTACATAGCTTAACCCAGTCTGTACAAAACGAAACCAACTGACACCCCAAGCCCATAGCGTTCCCGGCACTTCTGTCCTTTGATGTAAGGAGCAATAAGAACAGTTCGGCCGCTAGGGCCGGGGGGCGCATCATGAAGTTTCAGCTCGCTGTGTCGGGTACCCTGCTCATTCTGCTCAGTGGCTGCGGTGGTGGCGGATCCGGTGGCAGCTCGCCGGCGGTAGCCAGTGATGCGGGAGCCCGCAGTACTCAGAGCGTCAGTGCTTCCAGTATTGAACCCCGTGCCTGTATCGAAGATGCCTTCACCCAAAGAGTGATTGATACTCTGAACACTTTACGTCAGTCAGGACAAACCTGTGGCGGAGTGGAATACCCCCCTGTGGACGCTGTGGTCTGGAATTGCAAGCTGGAGGCTGCGGCCGTGGCTCATTCCGAAGACATGGCGAACTACAACTTTTTCAGCCATATCGGCAGCGATGGCTTGCGGGTAGGTGCCCGTGCCACTGCGGCTGAATATGACTGGTCACGTCTTGGGGAAAACATTGGTGGTGGACAGACGACTCTGGACGAGGTGTTCCGGGGTTGGCTTAACAGCCCCTCTCACTGCCGCATGATGATGGGTGAGTCGTATGAAGAGGCCGGCCTGGCCCTGCGCGTGAACAACCAGGCAGACTATGTGAACTACTGGACGCTGGTGCTGGGCAAGCCTCTCTGAGGCACTGCTACACCTCGTCATTCTTCCACACAAATCTCGCGTCTTCGCACGGACACGCCGGTTCTGAACAAGAGCCCGGCTATCAAAATACACAAAAGCATCAGAAGACCCAGCCCAAGCCATTTGAAGAAAACCAGGCCGAGTTTTTCGTGCATCAGCAGTGTGGCAATCGTGATGGCGGCCATCGGGAAAGAATAGGCCCACCATGAGAGCGCGAAGGGCACTTTCATGAACCTCGGGACCTGTGTGAACAGCATCAAAGTCAGGAAAAGGGCGCTGTAGTAAAGGATACGGGCAAAGGCGTCTATTTCTCCGCCGTTCAGCTGTAGCCAGGAAAGCATCCCGACCCCCGGAGGTGCGATCAGGATAAACAGGGTTGGAACCAGCTTGGCCGGCAGCGGCTGGTGGAAGAACATCCGGTAGAAAATGATGGTGAGTAGCACCAGCCAGAAAACCAGGCCGATACTGAAGCTGAACCAGGAGATTTCCGGCGAGGCATGATGGACACCCACGATGGGTACGAGAATATTTCCCACGACCGGAATGAACCAGGCCGGGTTCATGTGACTGATCTCGAAATGCGTGTGGTGCACCCAGACCGACAATACGTACAGGGTGAAAGCCAGGTGCAGCAGGGTTCCCATGGCCCATATGGCCCCTGAAAATGCTTCAGAATAAGGAAACAGCGCGATACTGATGAGGATCAGGCCGATAGAAAGGGTTGGAAAGAAATTGAGCTTGACCGGATGTTTCAGCTCAGCACGTATGCTGGCCGGATGCCGGATCAGTTTCAGCAGATAGACGCCGGCGAGTGTGACGAAAATAGTCACAGTAAACGTCAGGAGAAGCGGGCTGGCCTGGCATGTCCATCCCAACAGTCGCTCTACTTTCTCCAGGGCAATGGTCAGGCCGGCAAGCCCCATTACCATGGCGAACCAGGACACCGGAAAATTCTCTAGTCGGGAAGGGGCGCTGTGTGCCATCTATTACCTCCGGGTCTGGGTCTGGGTCTGGGTCTGGGTTTGGGGTTCAAGCCCAATGGTAGCGGCAAGCAGCAATCCGCTTCAGTGACTATGTCACCGACACTCCTGTGTTAGGATATTCCTGTATCAGGCACGGAGGCAGCCATGACTTTCCAGCATCAGCTCGGCCAGACCCGTTACCGCTTCGCAGACCTTAAAACGCTGTTAGCCAAGGCTTCACCCAGGCGTTCCGGCGATGAGCTTGCCGGTCTTGCGGCAGCCAGCAATGAAGAACGCGTGGCCGCACAATGGGCACTGGCAGAGGTGCCGCTCAGCCGCTTTCTGACAGATGCCGTGATCCCCTATGAGCAAGACGAAGTCACCCGGCTGATTCTGGATTCCCACCAGCGTGACGCTTTTGCACCGGTGGCTTCCCTGACCGTTGGGGAGTTTCGCAACTGGCTGCTTTCAGACAGGGCCGATACAGCTGCCCTGAAACGCCTGGCGGCAGGCCTGACGCCTGAAATGGTAGCGGCCGTCAGCAAGATCATGCGTATCCAGGATCTGGTGGTGGTTGCGGCGAAATGTCAGGTCACGACGGCCTTCAGAAACACCATCGGTCTGGCGGGCCGATTCTCTACCCGTCTGCAGCCTAATCACCCAACCGATCAGGCCAGTGGAATTGCTGCCAGCATTCTGGACGGTTTGCTCATGGGCAACGGCGATGCGGTCATCGGGATCAATCCGGTCTCTGACAGCCTCCAGACTCTGGATCATCTTCTGCACCTGCTTGATGAACTGATTCAGCGTTTCGAAATCCCAACCCAGAGTTGTGTCTTGACGCATGTCAGTAGCACGCTGACAGCTCTGGAACGCGGTTGGCCGGTCGACCTGGTTTTTCAGTCTATAGCCGGTACGCAGGCAGCCAACACCGGTTTTGGTATTGATCTGAGCCTGCTTCGGGAGGCACACGATGCGGCCTCTCGTCAGAACCGTGGCTCACAAGGGCAGAACCTGATGTATTTTGAAACCGGGCAGGGCAGTTGTCTTTCCGCAGATGCCCATCACGGGGTTGACCAGCAGACGCTGGAAGCCAGAGCCTATGCGGTCGCCCGGGCTTTCGACCCCTTGCTTGTGAATACCGTTGTCGGGTTCATCGGGCCGGAGTACCTTTTTGATGGCAAGCAGATTATCCGGGCGGGTCTGGAAGATCATTTCTGTGGCAAGCTCCTCGGGCTGCCGATGGGTTGTGATATCTGCTACACCAACCATGCCGAAGCAGACCAGGATGATCTGGATATGTTGCTGACGCAGTTTGTGGCTGCCGGGGGTACCTTCATCATGGGTATTCCGGGCTCTGATGATGTCATGCTGAACTATCAGACGACTTCGTTTCATGATGCAGCGGCGATGCGATCACTGTTTGGCAAGCGCCCGGCCCCTGAATTTGAGTCCTGGTTGATAAAGGCAGGTATCACGGATGCGCAGAGTGCACTGCAGAACCGGGAGCAACTGCCAGAGCCTTTTTCCCGGGCGCTCAAGGTGCCGGGCGATCCCTGGCCAGCACTCCGGCAGCACACGCCAGCCCGGATCGGCCTGGGGCGCTGTGGCAACAGCCTGCCAACGCAGGCACACCTTCAGTTTCAACAGGATCATGCAGCAGCCCGGGATGCGGTCCATGGCCAGCTGGATCTTTCTCGGCTCCGTCGGCAAATTGAAGCGCTGCAGAGTGACGTCGTCGAGGTCTGCAGCCAGGCCTCTGAGCGCTCCGTTTACCTGCAGCGCCCCGATCTGGGTCGTCGTTTGCGGGCAGAGGACAAGGCCCTGCTGCAAGATCTTGCGGAAAAGCCATTCGATATTCTGGTGGTGGTTGCTGATGGCTTGTCTGCCCGAGGGGTTCAAAGGCACGCCGCTGACTTGCTGGCAGAGCTGTTGCCCGGTCTCAGGAAAAATAACTGGTCATTGGCACCTGTCGTGCTCGCCAGTCAGGCGCGGGTGGCCCTCGCGGATGAGATTGGCGAGACTCTGGGCGCCCGCCTGAGCCTCATGATCATAGGGGAAAGACCTGGTCTCAGCGCCGCAGACAGTCTTGGCATCTATCTGACTTACCATCCCGGGCCAGGGAAGCGTGACGCCGAGCGCAACTGTATTTCCAACATACGCCCGCAGGGGCTCTGTACGACAGATGCGGCGGACACATGCCTGCATCTTTGCCACCAGGCACTGGCAAAAAAACTCACCGGTACCGCGCTGAAAGACGATCGTCAGACCCTGACCAGCGATGAGGCCGGGGCCCGGGTGACCTTCCTGAAACCCTGACAGGGACGGCCGGTCCTCAGTAAATGATCTCCTTGCTCATGACCGGTGACAGGTCGCTTTCACGGCCCTCCAGGTCGATGGTGCTCAGAGCAAAATAATGGGTGCCCCGCTCCAGGTCGTCCAGAAGGATCCGGGTATCGGATACTTCATAGACGCGCTCAAGTTCATCCGGGGTGGTGTGGTAGACACGATACTGATCAATGTCGTCTCCACTCAGCTCTACCCCGTTTTCGCGGGCTTGCGGCGGATCCCAGTCTATAATGGCCCGGTCGTCCAGGATGACTTTCAACGAGGCGGCTTCACTGCGTAGCAGATCCGCTCCGACGCTGACTTCCACAAAATACTCCCCCGAGTCGTCCAGAGTGAGGTCTTCCAGTGAAAGTGTTGCTGCGGTCTCACCGGGCAGAGCTTCACCCTCGTAGTACCACTGATAGCCAGCCTCCGAACCCGCATCGTGGCTGACCCGCAGTGTTGCCGAGCCGCCACTGGTTTTCTCCAAATCTTCGGGGTGCCCAGTGATCGAGAAAAGCGGCTTGTTTTCTGCCGGGCTATCCGCTGCACTTTGCGGCTCCGGCTCCGGCTCCGGCTCCGGCTCCGGCTCCGGCTCCGGCTCCGGCTCCGGCTCCGGTGCAGGTTGGGGTGCGGGTGCAGGTTCCGGTGTGGGTGTCGGAGCGACGACAGGAGCCGCTGGCTCAGGGGTTACGGGTTGTGATTCAGGCGGATCTGCTGCCGCAGGATCCTGCACGATTTCGTCGGACTGTGTGACGTCGGGGGCCGTTCCTGTGGAAGACTCATTCAGAGGATCTCCGGAGCAGGCAACAAGCAGTGACAGGGTGGAAACCAGTAGCAATCGGGTGGAAACGGGGTATTTCGACATGGGGGCTGAATCTTTAACTTCTGACATCTTCTGCAATTCCATTGCGTTACTTCGTGAGGCACCACAGCATGGAATTTGCCAAAGGTTGAAAACCCGATTCAGACCAGCAGTTTAAATCTGCTTTCTGGAATGCTTATTAATATCCGGGCCAGCTGGCCTGTCGGGCTCTGGCGACAGAACTGTCATGGAAATGTCATGGTTTTCCGGAACCGCATCACAATTAGGCGGTGCCCTGCCGTCTGCTTTTTTTGCGCTGGTGCCATACCATCAGGTAAACAACCACGTTAATGACCAGAACCGTGATCGCCAGCAGGTACTGGATTTCTCTCGTCAGGCCCGAGGGATACAGCAGGTCAAACAGATAATGCTCAAGAAAGTCGCCTGAATATCCGCTTTCCCCCGCCGCGCGCAGGAAACGATTTTCAATCGGAGTGAGCGGACAAATACCTCCGGACGATTCAATGTAGACCGCCCAGGCAACGGCCGGGAGGTGCAGTAGCGGAGTCACAGGCCAGCGAAATGCCAACAGCCCCCCCAGAACTGCGAACACCACAAAACCCGCATGCAGAATCAGTACCCCCTCAGCTGCCAACTGGTAAAGCATGACTCAGTCCCCCTCATCAGATAGCCAGAAATTCGGATCACTGGAGCAGATTAAACATGTTTATAGGACGGGTGATACACAACACCGCACTTTGGGGCGTATTTCCCGAGCAATCTTAAACTCACAAGGAGTCACAACATGGTTCACCTTTCAACTGTTCGGATGTTTGCCACCGCGATTCTGCTTTCGTTTCTAACCCTGTCGGCACACGCCGGCCATCATGGCAGTAAAGCCATGAAAGATTCGGCTGATATTGTCGGAGTGGCTGCAGGCAATGAGAGTTTTTCTACGCTGGTTGCTGCGGTCAAGGCAGCCGGTCTCGTCGAAACACTCCAGGGTGAAGGCCCTTTCACTGTGTTTGCCCCAACCAACGAGGCGTTTTCCAAATTGCCGGAGGGTACTGTTGAAAATCTGTTGAAGCCTGAGAACCGGCAGCAACTCGTGGATATACTGACTTACCATGTGGTCCCGGGCAAAGTCACAGCAGCCGATGTGATCAAATTGAACAAGGCTACCACCATCCAGGGTGAAGATGTCGCCATCCTGATTGAGGGGAACTCAGTGTCAGTGGGTGGAGCGGCGGTTACCTCAACGGATATTGAAGCCTCCAACGGCGTGATTCACGTGATTGATACGGTGCTGATCCCGCAATGATGAAACTGCCGTCTGCTGGCGGCATGAGATAGCTGCAGGCCTCGGCACATGAGTGAACATGTGTATAATAACGGGGCGACCCGCGGAAGAAGCGCTCAGTCGCATTCAGGAGACCCTCTTTGAGGGTCTTTTTTTCGACGCACTGCTTTGTCCGGGGACCCGCTCGTATTGAAAAACACCATTGCTGTATTGACTGTGCTGGTTTGCATGCTTTTCGCCGCACCCGCCAGGGTTGCACTGGCCGATGCCTCAGAAAGTCAATCCGTTGCCGGCCGGGCGCCTCTGCTGATTGGTTACGTTCCCCTGAAACCTTTCGCCGTCATAGATGAGCAGGGGGAAGCGACAGGTTACTTTGCGGACCTGATGAAAGCGATGCTCGATCAGGCCGGTTATGATTTCGAGCTAAAGGAATTTCCGGCCGCCCGGTATTATCGGTCCATTGTTAAAGGGGAGATTGAAGTCCAGTTTGTTCAGCGCAATGTTCCGGTGCTTGAGCAGAGCCTGCGCATTTATCCGGAACCTCTGTTCATTCTGGACATTGAGCTTTACTGGATGCCAGAGACGGCTCCGCTGGCCAAGCCGGAAGCTCTCAGTGGCCAGTCTTTGATTGCCATTCACGGTTTCTATTATGCCGGTCTGCTCGACAAACTCCGTCAGAGCCATCCAGACATCGTGGTTCAGGTGGCGCCGGATTATGAAGCAGCCGTTCGCATGCTGGCGGCGGGCCGGGCCGATTATCTCATGAGCTATCGCCTGATTACCGCAGCCGCAGCTGAGCGTTTCCAGGTTCAGAATCTGCAGAGCTTGCGTATTGGCCAGTCGCCCTATCATCTGGGGGTGCACAATAGCTTGCCTGACGGGCAACAGATCATGGACCGATTGTATGTTGCCTATCGGGGACTGGTTGAGCAGGGTTTCATGCAGGCCCTGGAAGCAAAATACTCGTCAACTGACCCCGAGCGGCAGTAGGGCTGTACAGGTGGTTTAGCCTCTGTCAAATAGCTGCCGGATTACTGCCCGTTCAGGAAACGGCGGAAGCGTGCGACACTTTTCGCAGGTGCTTCCTCCATGGGAAGGTGCGCGACATCGCTGAATGTGCTGAGCTGTGCGCCGGGTATGTCCTCTGCGAAGCGGTAAGCATTTTCAACCGGAAAGTAAGGGTCTTCCTCTCCCCAGAGTACCAGAGTCGGCACCCGGATCCCGGATATCCTGTCGCTGTCCTGATCCAGGCGTGCCTTCACCCGGTCTACAAAAGCCTGTGGATTGTCCTGCCAGCGAGCCAGATCATAGTAGCGGTCGATCAGAGGCTCCGTGATCTGGGCGGGATCATGATAGATATCCTTGAGGCTCTGGGCGTAAATCCAGCGCGGGGTGTGCCATACCATCAACTGGTCGAATACGGGCCATTGTGCCATCTGAATGCCGGGCGGCCAGCTCTCCTGGGGGTAACCCAAGGCGTTTATCAAAGTCAGCGATTTGACCTGATCGGGGTAAGACAGCGCATATTCCCAGGCGATCCGGCCACCCAGTGAACTGCCAACCAGATGGACCGGTCCGGCGGATGGCCTGGTTTCGAGGAAGTGCTTCAGAAAACGCACGTCATCTTCCGCTTCGTATTGCCCGTTCTGTGCCGGCGCACTGAGACCACTGCCGGGCAGATCGGGGCGGATCACCCGGTAGTCGGCAGTCAGGTCCTGGCTCCAGGCATTCCAGGTATGCAGGGATGAAGCAGTACCGTGCAGAAGGACTATGACAGGGCCTTCCCCCTCGTCTTTGTAGTGAAAGGTGCCGGTCTCCAGGGTGATATAGCGTGAGGCGGAATCTTCGTAGCGGGTCCGGGTTTCATCATCCCCAGGTGTGCTTTGACAGGCACTCAGCCCCAGTAGCATCAGCCCGGCCAAACCAGTTTTGAGGGTGTTCATATTCGTCATTCTCCACATTCCCTGATATTTTGGGCGTATTGTGCCTAGTCGGCCGCTGGCAGACATGGCCCTCGGTTTCAAACCATTGTCCTTTGGATTCAGATGAAAGACCTTTCTCGCCTGAGTGTTTCCGGTTCCGCCTATGGGGATACCCTTCAGGCAGCGAAAGCGCTTGGCTTGCTGCTGCCGGAAGTGCTGTCTGATTTTTCGCGGTTGGATGGCAGTTCCGGACCAGACTGGGAAAGCCGGGTTTCGGCAGAACGATTGCTGGCGCTTTGGCAGGCCATGGAAGCCCATGAGGCCCAGCGGGCGGATTATGGTCTGCGCATCGGTGAACGTGTGTCTCCGGATGCCAAGGGCTTGCTGGCCAGTTGGGTGAGCCAGTGCCAGAACCTGGGTGAGGCCATGCAGGTGTTTGCCCGCAACATCAGTCTGATGAGTCAGCTGGAGCGGCTGAATTACGCAGAAAGCGCTCAGCAGGTCTCGCTGGAGATTCCGTCTGACTGGCTGGGTATTTTTCCGCAGGCATTCTACGAGCGCAGTCTGGCGGCTCTGATAACCTGGGCGAGACATCTGACCGGACTAGAGTTGCAACCCCTCAGGGCAGAATTTGTCTGGGCGGCGCCACACAACCGGGCTGGCTATCAGCGTCTGTTTGGTCCACATCTGGCGTTCTCGCGCCCGCAGAACCGGCTGGTGTTTCCCCTCTCCGTCCTGGACCTGCCGGTACGCAGTGCCAACACCCAGCTACAGTCTTTGCTGGCTCAGCAAAGTCAGAATTTGAAAGCACAACTGTCGCAGCAGGAACAGGTGCGGGACATGCTGGCTGCCTGGATATTGCCGCAGCTCCACAAGGGGGCACCCGGCATGAGTGACGCGGCCAGGGGACTCGGGATGAGCCGGGCCACGCTGTTCCGACGCTTGCAGAAGGAGGGAACGGCCTACAGTCAGGTACTGGATGAAGTCAGACAGCGCAAACTGAACAGTCTGTCAGAGCAGGGTGCCTCACCCCAGGTGCTGGCGGCCGATCTGGGGTTTCAGGATGTCAGCAGTCTGAACAAGGCGATACAGCGCTGGTATGGCAGTAGCCTTTCCGCCTGGTCGAAAAACCGGACCGCAAAAAATCTGCGGGAGTAGATGGCCAAATGGCTGAGCGACTAGATATTACGTATCAGAATCAGCGCGGCCGCCAGGGTGGAAATGCCCAGAACCAGGGCTTTCAGAGCCTGCGGCGGAATCCGGTTCACCCAGCGCCCGGACAGCAGGAAGCCGGCGAATACTGCCGGTAGCAGACTTGCCCCGAGCCAGGCATCCTGAGCATCAAAGCGGCCGATCAGGATGAGCCCACCCACAGAGAACAGACCGGTGGGTACGAATATCGCCGATAGCGTGCCCGACACACGCCGCCCCTGAACCGCCTGATAGGTCAATCCCATGGGTGGCCCACCGATGGCCGTAACCGCCGTCATAAATCCGCTGCAGGCCGAACCGGCGGCGATCATTCGGGGGCCTGGCGGTGGAACATGCCGTACCAGACTCAGGCCGACGGCAAGCAGCACCAGCAAGCCCAGCAATAAAGCGAGTTGTGCTTCATTCACAAAACTCAGCATCACCAGGGCACAGAAGGCACCGAAGAAGCTGGCAGGAATACCGATCTTCAGGTCCCTGACCTGGATGGCGCGCCAGTCACGCAACAGAATCAGCAGCGGTAAGGTCGTACCGACGACGATGACGGGTCCGGGCGAAAGTTCCGGGTGGATCAGGAACAACACGGGGGCGCCTAATAGGGTAACGCCATAACCGGCGATGCCCTGAATCGTAGCGCCGACAAACACGACCAGAGAGGCGCTGAGCCAGAGCCAGAGTGTCAGGGATTCAGGAAAGGGCATGCAGTAATCAGGTTTCCGCAGGCAGCATGGCAGCCAGAGTGCTCAGTTGGTCGGCCTCGTCGGCCGGCTTATCCCAGCGTATCCGATTGATGCGTGGAAAGCGAAGGGCCAGTCCGGATTTGTGCCGGGAAGAGCTTTGAACGGCATCAAAGGCCACCTCCAGTACCAGTGCCTTTTCGACCTCCCGTACCGGTCCAAAACGGCCCATGCTGTTGTTGCGCACCCAGCGATCGAGTTTTTTGAGTTCTTCATCCGTAAATCCGGAATAGGCCTTGCCCACGGGCAGTAGCCGGTCATCCTGCCACAAGCCAAAGGTATAGTCGGAATAGTAGGAGGAACGTTTGCCGTGCCCCCGTTGGGCATACATCATGACGGCATCAATGAGCCGGGGATCGCGTTTCCATTTATACCACTGTCCTTTGGGTCGTCCCGGTACATACAGACTATCCTTCCGCTTCAGCATCAGACCTTCGATGTAAGGTCCGGCCTGCGGCGCTTGTTCCCTGAGCGCCTTGAGGCTTGCCGCATCATCGAAAGTCAGCAGGGGGGAGAGTGTCAGGCGATGGCCCTGTACCGAATCCTCCACATTGCCCTTGAACCATTCCGAGAGCCGTTGCCGGCGGACCGACAGAGGCAGCCCGGTCAGGTCATCAGAACCCAGACGCAAGGCGTCGTAGATACAGATGCCTACCGGCAGACGACGCATCAGGGCTCTTGCCGGCTTTTTCTTGTTCAGCCTTTGTTGCAATTCATTGAAGGAACCGGGCTCACCCTCATGCATCACCAGCAGTTCCCCATCCAGAACGGCATCGTTCGGATGCAGAGCCTCGCTCAGGTCCGGAAAACTGTGGCTGATGTCTTCCCCGGTGCGTGAAAACAAGGCACAACCGCTGTCCTGGCTGACCCACTGCACCCGGATACCATCCAGCTTCCATTCCGCCTGCCAGCTTTCACCCTCAATCTCTTCGAGGGCCTTGTCATCCAGTGGATGGGAAAGCATGACCGGATGAAAAACCACCTGATCGCTCACATCGGGTTCAGGCCCTTCGCCGTCCAGCCAGGCGAGCAGCTCGGGATAAGGGGCTTCGACGCCATGCCAGACTCTTTCAACGGCTTCCACCGGCACCCCGCCAAACTCGGCCAGCACTTTCTTCAGGAAACGTTCTGAGATGCCAATGCGCAGGCCACGCGTCCCCAGCTTCAGCAAAGCCCAGCGCTGGTTGGGCGTCATGATATCCAGCAGGTGACTGAGTCTCTCACGCGTCTGTGCGCGGGTGCTCTCACGAAAGCCTTCCACGATCTCATGTAATGGGGGTAGTTTCTGGTCCTCAGGCCGGGAATTGGCATCCGGTGAAGGCCACAGGTGTGCCACAGTTTCACTCAGCTCACCGACATAGTCATAGCTGAGATCAAACAGAAAGGGGTCTACCCGTTCGGTGATCAGTTCCTTGATCAGGGGGCGTTTGAACAGGTCAAATCGCAGGTCGCCAGACAGGGCTGCTATGGCCCAGCCCCGATCCGGGTCCGGTGCTTCGCGCAGATAGTTCAGAAGCAGTTGGGTTTTGGCTTTGGTACCTGAGGTGAAATACAGCTGATCCAGCAGCCGGGCGAAACGCTGCATCAGTCAGCGTCCTCATCTTCATAACCCAACAGCGACAAAGCTTTGGCACGCACCCCCTGTTTGGACAGCTCATGAACCAGAGCTTCCTCCCGACCATGAGTGACCCAGACCTCGCCCGGCTGGATATCGTCAATGGTTTGCAGCAATTCACCCCAGTCGGCATGATCGGAAACAACCAGAGGAATTTCCGCCCGCCGCTGACGCGCGCGTGCACGAATCTGCATCCAGCCGGATGCCATGGCAGTCATGACATCGGGGAGTTTGCGGGACCAGCGATCCGCCAGTGCGGAGGGCGGGGCGAGGACAATTTTACCTCGCAGTTCTTCCACGGGCACATCTTTGACCGGTGCCCATTCCCCCAGATCCAATCCATGCTTTTCATAGAGTTCACACAGGGCAATCAGGGCCCCGTGCAGGTATACCGGGTGGGGATATCCTGCCTCCTTCAGCGCCATGAGAATGCGCTGACATTTACCGAGCGCATAGACCCCCATCAGGTGGCAGCGATCGGGCAGTTGTCTGACAGTATCCAAATATTCCTGAACCGCAGTTGCCAAGGGCGGATGTGAGAATACCGGCAAGGCAAAAGTGGCTTCGGTGATAAAGACATCGCAGGGAACCACCTGGAAAGGCTCACAGGTCGCATCGGTCGCGCGTTTGTAGTCTCCTGCGGCGATGAGACGGGTACCTCCGTACTCAAGCACAGCCTGCGCGCTACCCAGTATATGGCCTGCTGGCGCCAGCCACAGGGTGCATTCCCGGAGTTCTGTCTTTTCGCCATAGGGAAGGGCGTGTGTTTCACGGGCATGCCCTTCGCCGTAGCGGGCAGCCATAATGTCCAGCGTCGCGGGAGTGGCATAGACCTGGCCATGACCCGGCCGGGCATGATCCGCATGGCCATGGGTGATAATCGCCCGTTCCACAGGTCGCAGCGGGTCGATGTAGGCATCGGCAGGCACGCAATACAGCCCCTCCGGTCTCACCTGCATCCAGTGCTCGGGGTGTTGTTGGTCCCTGGTCTTTGACGCTTGGGTCATATTTCACTCAGCGCGTAAATGCGGCTTCCCTTCTTTTTAAACAACCGGGTTTTACGCATGGATATGGGTTTCGGACCGTGACGCTGAACGAAAGTGGCCCGCCATTTGCTGAAACCATTCTGTCACGAGCTGAGGGGTTGCGGTCAACTGCGAGAGAACCCAGACAGCCTGGTGAGATTTTGAAACCGCGAAGGAGCACGATTATGGATATAGTACGCCTAATTTTTTCAGTTATCCTGCCGCCACTCGGCGTTTTCCTGCAGGTAGGGATTGGTCCGCAGTTCTGGATCAACATTCTGCTGACATTGCTTGGTTATCTTCCTGGCATCATTCATGCCGTCTGGATCATTGCCAAACGCTAGGAGCAGGGGCAAGAAAAAGTGAAAATTATGCAGGAATTGTAGGCTTTACCAATCAACCGGGCGGGTTAACCGCCCGGTAATCGGCCGGGTTACTGAGTCAGCGCGTCAATCAGCGCTTCGCGGTCGTCCAGATGGATATTGAGTTTGCTGGCATGCGCCTTGAGTTCTTCTGTGGTCCATTGCTCCAGATCCGGACGACCATATCCTGTTCGGCCCGGAGCCTGAGTGGAGGGCTGTTCTTTGACATGGTTTTCTCCTTGCGCTGTGTGCTCGGGCAGTTAATTGACTCTGATTGGTAAAATATAAATGTGCAGAATTCGTTCCATCTTATGTCGCAAGTCATGTTGGAAGGACGTTCAATTCTTAAAGGGATTTTCCGGGTTGCAGCCGCTCAAATCAAAGGTTAGATCCAGGATCGGTTAGCAAGCGTAGCTAGTTCCAGATGGAGTTTTCCCGGACTTACGGAGACGGTAATTGTGACCATTGAACCGGAAAGGATTCAGACCCATGAGCGGAAGCCGGGTTCGAACCATAAAGCGCCTGAAGGTGACTATGTTCTCTACTGGATGATGCATAGCCCGCGCAGTCGCTATAATCCGGCACTGGATACGGCCATCGCAGAAGCCAATGAGCTCCAGCTTCCCCTCATAGCACTGTATGTAGTCCATACCGACCGACCCGATACCAACTGGCGGCACGAAAGTTTTCGCATTTCCGCCCTGTCTGCATTGAAGGCAACGCTGGCGAAGCAGGGCGTTCCGCTGATTATTCTCAGTGCGCAATCGGCAGAAGAATGTCTTGAAACGGTTGCGAAAGCCTGCGAGCACGCCGGCGCCCTGGTGATGGATCGGGGTTATCTGAGGCACCACCGGCAATGGCAAGCAGGTCTTCTGGATCGGGTTCAGCTCAAAGTGACTGCCGTCGAAGCGAATATTGTGGTGCCGGTTGAGGTCGCCTCAGACAAGCGGGAGTACGCAGCCCGAACATTCAGACCGAAGATCCTTGACCATCTGGACAATTACCTGCAGCGCTGGCAGCAAAGCTCACTGGAACGGACTCTGTCTGCGGGTGAGGCGGAGTCTCTGCTCCCTTTGGGGGGCAAGAAACCACTGTCACTGGACTCACTGGATCTGAATACTTACCTCAGGCGACACCATGAACTGGATGACAGCGTTCATCCGGTAAGTCAGTTTGAATCAGGAGAGGCCGCTGCCGGTAAGGTGCTTGAACATTTTCTGCGCCAGCGACTGGACCGTTATGCGGATGACCGGCTGATGCTGGATGATTACTGTGTCGCAGGGATCAGCCCCTATCTGCATGCCGGTCAGTTGTCTCCGGTGGAGGTGGCCTACCGGGTAAGCCAGTGTCATTCCGTTGCAGAAAAGCATCGGGAGGCCTTGATTGAAGAACTGGTTGTTCGTCGCGAACTGGCCATCAACTTCGTCTGGTATGAAAAGGATTATGCTGGCTTCAGCATGCTTCCGGACTGGGCACGGGAAACCCTGTCTGAACACCAGAATGACGAGCGCCCGCATCACTACACACGCAATGAACTGGAAGACGCCCAGACCCATGACCCCTACTGGAATGCGGCGATGCAGCAAATGAAGCAGGAAGGCTATCTGCACAATAATCTGCGTATGTACTGGGGCAAGAAACTTCTGGAATGGACCAATACCCCCCGCTATGCGCATCGAATCGCACTTTACTTCAACAACCGCTACTTTCTGGATGGTCGTGATCCGGCTTCCTTCGCCAACGTTGGCTGGCTTTTTGGGCTGCATGACCGGGCTTGGCAGGAGCGTGAGGTGATTGGCAAGGTTCGTCCTCTGACTGCGCGGGGCATGGAGCAGAAATATGCCCTGAAAACCTGGCTTGAAAAACAGACCGGAACATGACACTTCCTCTGCCTTTCAAGGGATGGTTTGAGAGTAAAGGCTGGCAGATTCGTGAGCACCAGCTGGCCTTGCTAGAGGCCTTCAG
>JAUIAZ010000050.1 GCA_030427465.1 Gammaproteobacteria bacterium
GGCTCCACGACGGAGCCCCTTCCAGGCTTTCCCAGTAGTGCTTAAGCTGTTTTGCATTGGCACGTGCCAGGGTTTTCATCCATTCTGCCCTGAGCGCTTGTTGAGTCATCTTTTGGCCTTCCTTCCTTTATTGGCAATCAGATAAAGCGTTTTCGTATTTGTTGTGAGGCGATATCGAGCAGGGTGACCGTAACGACAATAACGATCATGATTGTGCAGGTTTGCTGGAACTGAAATCCGCGCATGGTCTCCCACAGCACGACACCGATTCCGCCGGCGCCCACCATGCCAACCACGGTTGCTGAGCGCACATTGGACTCGAACCGGTAGAGAGAATAGGAAATCCACAAGGGAATGACTTGAGGCAACACCCCGTAAATGACCTCTTGCAAGCCGGAAGCGCCGGTCGCCCTGACGCCTTCTACCGGGCCGGGTTCAATGGCCTCCACGGCTTCGGAATAGAGTTTGGCCAGCACCCCGGTCGTGTGTATGAACAGGGCAAGTACACCGGCAAAGGGTCCCAGGCCAACGGCGACCACGAAAAGCATGGCGAACACCATTTCATTGATGGCTCTGAAGGCGTCCATCAACCGGCGGGTTGGCTGATGCACCCACCAGGGAACGAGGTTTTCCGAGCAGAGGATGCTCAGTGGAATGGCGAAAATAACCGCGAGAACGGTCCCGCACACCGCAATTTGTACCGTGATCAGCATTTCCTGCAGATAGTAGCGCCAGTCCGTCAGGTCGGGTGGGAAAAAGTCGCTGGCGAAAGTCAGCATATTGTCTGAATCGCTGATCAGCGTCATCGGGCGCATTTCTGCGCCCTCCCATGACCACAGCAACAGGGCAATCAGGGCACCCCAGGTTATCCAGTAACCCACGGACCTGCGAGGCGGGTGAATATCCGGTATCCGGAGTGTCTTTCCTTCGACAGTGGCCTCTGCAGTCACAGCGTCCGTGGTCATGGTAATCCGCTCCCTGTTTTACTGGCGTGCATCCAGTGCAGCGATGCGGCGGTCGAGGCTCGCCAGTTGCGCTTTGATGGCGGCAATCTTGTCAGACTTTTCGCTGGCGTCCAGGCTGTCATTGTTTTCCAGTTGAGCCATTTCCTTGAACAGGGCCAGCTGACGGATGGGGAGCAACTGGTCATCACTGGAAGGGCGGAACGGGGCCCACTGCAGGTCTGCCAGAACGGCTTTTTCGGCTGCGTCTTTTGTGCCGTAGGTCATGAAGAACTCGTAGACCTTGCCTTTGATTTCTTCCGGCAGGTTCTTGCGCCATACAATCGGGTCTGCAGGGATCAGCGGAGATTTCCAGATGACTTTCACGTCTTCAAACTTTTCCGGTTGAGTGATTTCCAGCCGACGCAGGTTCTCGGTGTTGTTCGTCGCCACATCGACCTGTTTGTTGACCGCAGCCAGCAGGTTGGTTTCGTGGTTGGAATTCAGCACGCGCTTGAAGGCTTTCTTCGGGTCAACATTGTTGCTTGCGAACACATAGTAGGAAGGCACCAGGAAGCCGGAAGTGCTGTTGGGGTCGCCGTTGCCGAAAGTCAGGTCAGAGGCATTGGCCAGAACATCTTCAACGCTGTTCAGCGGGCTGTCCTTATGAGTGACCAGCAGGCTCCAGTAACCCGGGTTGCCATCGACATCCACAGTCTGGGCAAAGATTTCGCCACCGGCACGGTCAACCGCTTCCATGGCAGACTTGTTGCCGTACCAGGCTACGTCCACTTTATCGAAACGCATGCCTTGAATGACACCGGCATAATCCGGTGCAAAGAAGGGTTTGACTTCCATGCCGATCCGGGAAGACATGTCTTTGAGGAACGGGTCCCAGACGGTTTTCAGGTTCTGGCTGGACTCGGTGGAAATGATGCCGAAGTTCAGCACCTGCTTTTCTTCTGCCTGAACGCCACCGATGCTGGCTGTAGCGATCAGTGATGCGGCGAGTACGGGTTTCAGGATGTTCTTGATCATTTGGCTCTCCTTGTACGTGTTTCTGGTTTGCTTTGAGGTTTTTCTGTTGTCTTATTGGGCTTTCGCGAGTGTCAGTCCGGGAGCCTGGGTCGCCGGTCTGGGGGGGTGATTGGGGAGGCTGAAAGGGCGCCGCGTGGCGTAATCCGCATTCAGGTCACTGCCATATATTTTCTGCAGCAGCCCGTCGTGCAACTCACTACTGCTGCCGTCGAAGCAGACATGCCCCTGTTTCAGGGCGACCGTTCGCTTGCAATACTGGCGTGCGTAGTTCACCTGGTGGAGGGTTACTATCACGGTGGTGCCATCTTCCTGGTTGATCTGGGCAAGACTGTCCATCACGATCCGGGCTGACTCGGGATCCAGTGACGCTATCGGCTCGTCAGCCAGAATCAGCCGGGCCTTCTGGACCAGGGCTCTGGCAATGGCTACACGTTGTTGCTGGCCGCCAGATAGCTGGTTGGCGCGTTTCCAGGCATGGTCTGCCATACCCACCCGGACGAGCGCCTGCATGGCTGCCTCTCTCTCCTGCCGGTTGAAGTACCCGATAGAACCCCGCCATCGCGGTATCTGGCCGAGGAAACCCAGGAGCACGTTACCCATCACCGTCATCCGGTTGACCAGATTGAATTGCTGAAATATCGAACCGATGTGCGCTCTTTGGCGGCGCACACCTTTTTGCAGTCGCCCGGCCTTCTGGATACAGTGCGACAGCACATGGACTTCGCTGTCGGATTTCCTGTCGCAGGTCACGAGCCCGGAAAGATGTCTCAGAAGCGTGGACTTGCCCGACCCGGAAGGGCCGATCAGTGCAACCATTTCCCCTTCACGGATTTCCAGGTCGACCTCTCTAAGAGCCGGGCATTTCTGGTAGGTTTTGGAAAGCCTGGTAATGTGAACAACGGTTGACATGATGTTCCCCGGTCATATTCAAACTCAGACCATGCTGGTGGAGTATTGTGACAACTCGGAAACGGTATGATGACAGCCGGATGAACATGAGATGACAAGTGGGGCGAATTGCTCGTAACCTGGTAATTCTTGCTGGAATGTCTGACCAGATTGATGTCTGACGAACAAGAGGATGCTGAATATGCTGGACGACAGACCCTGCCTTTGCGGTTCGGGGCAGACGCTGGCCCGGTGTTGTGGCGAGTTACTGGCCGGCAAGCCCGCGCACGGCCCGGAAGCGCTGATGCGTTCGCGCTATAGTGCATACGCTCTGGGCAAAACGGATTATCTCAGGCAGACCTGGGCCCCGGAAACCTGTCCTTCGGTGCTTGAAGCTGATCCCGGCATCCGCTGGACCGGTTTGCAGGTGATCAGAGCCAGGACAAGTGGCAGTGATGGCCTGGTTGAGTTCCGTGCCACCTTTCAGGCGCAGGGCCAGTGGCAACAACTGCATGAGACCAGTCGCTTCCGCAAGGCCGATGCGCATTGGCTGTATGTGGATGGAGACGCTCGCTGGCTACCTCTGAAGCCGGGCCGGAACTCACCCTGTCCCTGTGGGAGCGGGCGCAAGTACAAACAGTGCTGCGGCGCCTGATTCAGCGAATTCAGCGAATTCAGTGAAAGGTACCCGCCAGTCCCCTGGCAAAATTGTCCAGATCTTTCAGTCCCCCCCACTGCAGAACCCGGGTCTGTTTTAGCAGGGCCAGCCAGCGCAGTCGGACCAGTTCAGGCAACAGCAGATTTTTGAAGGAGCGGGAAGCACGCCGGGAAATTCCTTTCGAGAATTCAGGGAGGGGGAGATTCGCTGACAGCTGAGTCATGTAAAGCTGGTAAACAGCCTCTTTGGCAGCAGCAAGAAGCGGGCTGGCCAGTACCGTGTCGCCCTGAATCAGATAGGTATTCAGATCGCCAAAAGCCAGCGCCAGCGGTTTGGGGGCCGGGATAAATGTCTGGAGGGTTTGTCCCTGTTGATAATGAGAAAGGTTTTTTGCGGCCAGCGCGCCCATGTCCATCGCATGGTAGGCCTGTTTCAGCACGGGTTCGGGCAGGGCGGCGAGGTCTCCCGCGACAAAAACACTGGGGTGGGAAGCCGACTGTAGCGAGGGATTGACTCGAACCATGCCCTGAGCGTTATGTTCTATGACGCTGTTTTGAATAAACCGGGGGCCGGTTGTCCCGGCAGTCCACAGGGTCAGGTGGCTTGCCAGGATTTCTCGGTTTTCCAGTTCGATCGTTTCTTCACCCACAGAACGGATTTGCGCGCCAAAGCGGATATCCACTGAGTAGGGCGCACAGAGTTTCCGGATATCCTGGCTGACCACGGCAGGTTGCCCCTCCAGTAACTGTTGTCCCCGTTCAAACAGACGAAAAGTCAGGCGCGACTCGTTTCTGGAACGTCTGAGCAGTTCTCCCAGGAGCTCGACACCTGTGAATCCGCCGCCAACAATACTGATGGTCACCGCCTGTTTTTCCGAGAGCAATGCGCTCAGTCGTGCAAGCGCGGTGGAGGCTTCTTTCGCTGTGCGAAAGGGTATGGCATGCGCAGCGGCACCGGTGACGTCGTGAAAGTGACTCGTCAGCCCACAGGCCACTATACAGGTGTCGTAGTCCAGCGTTTGCTGCCCGCTGAGCTGCAACTGCTGTCTGTCTGGGTCGAGACTTTCAATCTCGCCAGTGAGAAAGCGGTGCCCCAGGCGTTCGGCTATTTTTCTGCGATCCAGCATCAGATCATCCGGACGGGTGACGCCCGAAAGTACTTCATGCAGGTTGGGCGTCCATTCAAAACGGGGGCTCCGGTCAATCAGTGTGACGCCACTCTGGGGTGGCAGGGCAGCGGCCGCTTTGAGACCCGCAAAGTTGGCGCCAATGATCAATGTCTTCTGGTTGTCCTTAACAGGCATGGCTTTTGACTCCCTGATGCGTTTGTCTTCCTGGGAAGAATTACTCATACGCGTTTATGGCTTTACAGCTACGGATTGCTCTTTCTCCAAAGCGATCGGCAAATGAGGAAAGCAACAAAAGTATGACGCCTCCAGTAGCCAGACCGATCCAGAGATTGAACACCAGGTTTTGTACGGAAAGAAATGAGATAGTGACCAAGCCGGTGATTATGATCGCTATGCCGGAAATCAGTGGCCATCGCCACTTAAAAAATAGACCGTACAGCGTAAGGGATGCACCAGCGGTCATGATGATAAGGGCGGTAAGCCAAGTCATCTCGGATCCGACAGCAAATATGGAAGCCAGGAGTAAGCCAGCACTGCCCAGCAGTCTGTAGTTGCTGGCCCGGGTTGGGCTGACGTGATTCAGCAACAGGAAGGTCAAGGAAAACACACCTATAAAGATTGAAGCACTCCAGGTGGATATCACTGAATCAAGGACCGCTAGTGCGCCAATGGAATAACATAATCCAGCTGCAAACACACAGAGTTCTCGCCAAACCGTATTCGCGCTCCACCCTCGCAGGCTCGATAAAAGTACGGTGCCCAGAATGAAGCTAAGTAGTCCCCATCCCAAGGCGGCATCCATGGTGATACTGTTTCGAACTCCGATGATGGCAACCGGAAGAAAGCTCAACAAGCTGATGAGGGTCTGTTGGGGCTTGTGGCCAAGGGACAAGTCTCGCTGATTGAAACTGAAAATACCGGCAATGATGAGCGATAAAGTCATGATCAGGGCTCCGGATACGCCGCTACGCAGAGGGATTAGCATCAATACACAAAGCACCATGAAGGTGATGGTCGCTGTCAGAGTCCGGGGTCTGTCCAGCAGAGAAAAACCGGTGTAAGTGATCAGGCTCCCGGCCAGTGAGAAAAGAAGCGTCTCAATGAGCATACGCGTAAAACCAAGCGTTTCCAGGGACCAGAGCGGCGGTGCCTGGTCAGCCCCGGGCGCGTATAGTTGCCACCAGAGACTCCCAAGTTGGGAAAACTGCACGGGAACCACAGCAACGGCCAGAAGCATGAATATACGCCCACTTTTCACGTCATTCAGCACAAATCGTGTGAGTAGTGCGGCGGTCAGCAGGACACCCAGAAAAAGGACCCAGACCCAGTGGCGCCACTCGAAACTCACATCGCCAATCCCCTGAAGCATAAAAATGAGGGCGCCCATCCCCAGTGTAAGGACACCGAGTTTTCGGAGAAGATCAGTGACCCTTGAAAAGGTGGGGGTTTGCTCCAGTTCCTGACTAAGAAGCGTCATTTGGGTTCTCCTCGGCCTTTACTTCGGCCTTCAGTGCTTTCAGCGCGTCTTCAATCTGCGCATCGGCTTCCAGTCGCTCAAATTCACGGGCAAGAGTGTCTGCGTGGCTCGGGATTTCCTGGGTACTGTATTCCTTTACCATCAGTTCTTTTTCCCAGCGTTCGAACACGGAATCGTCTTCCCTGCGACTTTGAATGGCGTTGGAAACCCGCGTGCTGGCTTCCCGTGACAACATCTGCGCTCTTTTGGCAAGGAGTTCATTCAACTGGGTTTCAATCCTTGAAACCTGGCTGTCAAGATTTTCGACGTGCACAGCCTGCTTTGCGATACTCTGCTCCAGTTGATCGCATTCGGCCTGCTTGCTGTTTAACAGTTTCAGGCACTCTTTTGCCTTCTCGTCATCTCCAGATCGGGCACACGCCAAGGCGCGTGCTTTCCATTGAGTGGCTTCGGCATTCAACTGTGACTTTTGATGCTCCAGATGATTTTGGTGATTTTTCGCGGCGCGAGCCTCGATACGGACCTGCGCAGCAGCTTTCCGGATATCGGTAATCAGGTTTTGCGCAACGGCATCATGGTCTTCCATCTTTTCCACAAACTGATCGAAAGAGGCATTGATCGATGTCATCAGGCACTTGAGTTTCATTCCGTTTATCTCCGTTAAACAGGGGGGAGGAATGAGGCTATCTGTCACTCTGACTTGGACTCAACCAGGTCCGCTTAAGTATCTTCCTTCGGTACTATTGGAACTGTCATCCGCGACTTGCTTATCTGGCGACTTATTCTCCTGTCTGGTCAGTGAGGCGCCGATAAACATCCTCTGCGAGCATCTTCAGTTGGATGGCCTGCTCCCGGGGCATCTGGATATGGCACAGCAGCTTTTCGGGAATGTCTTCCGCCGAGCGCCTGAGATGGCGGCCTTTTTTTGACAGGGTGACCACCTTTTGGCGAGAGTCCCCGCTGGCGGACTGGAGGGTAATCAGGCCTTTCTCCTGAAGCCGTTTCAGGAGCGGTGTCAAGGTGCCGGCATCCAGGCGAGTCTGTTCGACCAGGCTTTTGATAATCACCCCGTCTTTTTCCCAGAGTGACAGCATGACCAGATATTGTGGGTAGGTCAGATCGAGTGCCTCCAGCAAGGGCCGGTAGGCACGCACCAGGGCGTTGGTTGCTGAATAGAGAGAGTGGCAGATCTGGTTTTCCAGTCTCAGTTGGGGTTTTGTCACGCTGACGGCCTTGGCTAGGACAATTTTACATTATTTTGTGCACTAACTATTGACCCGTCAAGCATCCGCATAGATACTTTGTGCACAAAGTAAATGCTTGGGGTATGGTTATGGCTTTAACGTTATTGGGGCTGGGGCTGGGGCTGGGGCTGGGGCTTGTCGCTGTCGCTGTCGTTGTGGTTCTGATGGTCAAACAGAATCAGCGGGTTCCTCGTCTTGGGGTCGAACAGGGTCGTTTGAGACCCTTGAGCAAGAAGCCCAACGGCGTATCTTCACAGGCTGAGGCCAAGAAGCAGCGTGTCGCTGCATTGCCCTTTTCGGGTTCGCAGGCAGAGACGCTGGCTGCACTCCGGAAAGTGGTCAGTGAAATGCCGGGGTCTGAAATACTGCAGCAGGACGCCGATTATCTGCGTGTGGTCTTCAGTACGCCGCTGCTGAAATTCCGGGATGATGTTGAATTCTATCTGGATGAGAGTTCACGCAGTGTGGCTTTCCGCTCAAGCAGTCGGGTGGGCTATTCGGATCTGGGGGTCAACCGGGAACGCTACAGGACCATTGCGGCGCGCTACGCTCAGCAAGCGAACGTATAAACCGGGTAGACGAACCGGGATTCTGGAAGGAGATGATCGGGGCGAAACCGATTCTTGCGGTGCTTCGCTTCGCCCCGTTTGCTGGCTTTCTTGCGGTCTTTCATGACCACACTTTTCTGGAACTGTGGCGCATGTTTCGCCACAGGGTTTCTCTTCATGAGCTTGTCCTCCGTGGGTTTGTCAGCGCTGCGATTATAAGCTTTCCAGCGCGTTTTGCGACTGGTATTCGCTGATCTTTTGTACAAATCGATCCCCGAACTTCTCCAGCTTGCGGGCACCGACGCCACTGATATCCCCAAAAAGTACCAGGGATGTGGGTTTGCGTCGCGCCATCTCCTGCAGGCTGGCATTAGAGAAAATGGTATAAGCCGGTACGCTGCCCGCCTCTTCGCAGAGTTCCCGCCTGAGTGCGGCAAGCAGGTCGTACAGGGCCTGATCGTAGTCGGTATTCTGGTCTCCCGGGTCTTTCAGTACCTTGCGTTGTGCCTTGGGATCACGGGGCTCACAAAGCTGCACCTGACGTTGCCCCTTGAGCACTTCTGCAGACAGTGAGGTGAGTGACAGACGGCTTTGTCGATGGTAGTCAATGCACAGAAGCCCCTGGTTGACCAGCTGGCCCAGATAACTCTGCCAATGCTTCCAGCCGATATCAGAGCCTGCCCCGAATGTCTTGATGTCCTGCATCTGTCCGGCCAGCACCTCAGGTGACAGCGTGCCGCGAAGCACATCAATCAGAGTATTCGTGCCAACGTTCTGCCCGAGACGATAACAGGCTGAAAGCGCCTTCTGCGCGACCACCGTGCCATCGAATCCCTGCGGCGGGTCCAGGCAGATGTCACAATGTCCACAGCCAGTGACGCGGTGTTCTCCGAAGTAGGCAAGAATGGCGTTGGTGCGGCAGGACTGGGTTTGCGTAAACTCCCACATCCGGAACAGTTTTTCCCGTTGAACCTGACGGTAAACTTCAGAACCTTCGCTGCGCTCAATGAAGTCCAGATAAGTTCGCACATCGTTGTAGCCAGCAAACAAAAGAGCCTCGGCAGGTTCCCCGTCGCGGCCGGCGCGTCCGATCTCCTGATAGTAGCTTTCCAGATTCTTGGGCATGTTGTAATGGATGACAAAACGGATGTTGGGCTTGTCGATGCCCATCCCGAAAGCAATGGTGGCGCAAATGATATCGACCTGATCCTGCTGGAACTGTGCCTGCACTTCACGACGGTCTTCCGGGTCCATGCGGGCATGGTAGTGTCGCGCACGAAAGCCTTTCTGCTGTAACTTTCTGGCTGTTTCTTCGGTGCTCTTGCGGCTCAGACAATAAATGATGCCCGCCTGATCCGGATTCCGGCGCAGGTAGCGCTCGATGGCCTGCATGCGTTGCAGAGCGGGAAAGGCCTCCAGGTGCAGGTTGGGACGCTCAAAACTGGATACCATGGTCTGGCAGTCCGGTAACTGCAACTTGTCCACGATCTCCCGACGGGTCGCCTCATCTGCGGTGGCCGTGAGGGCGATAACGGGGATTTGCGGCAATCGGGAGAGGAGATCGGCCAGCCGCGCATATTCGGGACGAAAGTCATTCCCCCAGATGGATACACAATGCGCTTCATCAATCGCCACCAGCGCCAGTTTCTGTTGGGATACCCAATCACAGAAAGCCCCGCTGACTGCACGCTCTGGACTCACATACAAGAGTTTCAGGGCCCCTGTTGATGCCGCTTGTCTGATGCGGTCTTCTTCTTCCGGGGTGCATTCGCTGTTCAGCGCTGCGGCAGGGATACCGTTGTTTGTCAGGCTGGTAACCTGATCCCGCATCAGGGCGATCAGGGGAGAAACGACAAGGGTCATACCCTCAAGAAGGACTGCAGGAAGCTGGTAGCAGAGTGACTTTCCGCCACCGGTGGGCATAACCACCAAACTGTTCTGAGCGGTCAGACAACGTTGTACCGCTTCTTCCTGGTGAAAGCGGAACTGGCTATAACCGAAGTATTTTTTTAAAGCGAATAAAATCTGGGATTCTTGCATGGGCGGGTTGTCGGAGTGCTGCCTGATTGGTCCGGTATCTTAGCGCACTTGAGGGAGTCAAAGTATGCCAAGCGTATCATCCGTGAGCCAGGCATGCACTTTACCGGGTGAGGGTGCCCTGCTTACCCGCCGTAACGCTGAAGAATTTCCTGATAGGCTTCTGTGTGCTTGAACGCAGCCAGGGCCTCTGCGAAGCTCTGGGCAAGACGCTCATTTCCCAGATGTCTGGAGAAGGCCAGATAGTTACCGCCACGACAGAAACGGGCCCGTGGCACCATGACTACCTGTTCACTCAGTCCCAAGGTGTTTATCATGTAATTCCCGACGGCCTCTGCCTCTACCACCGCATCCAGGCGACCGGCCATCAGCAGGTTGAAGTTCTGTGCCAGGTCGCTGGACCGGTAGGCATTCTGTATCAGCGGCAGAGAGTCCAGTTCCTCGCAATAGTGGTAGCCAAGCATGGCTCCGACGCGCTTGCCATGAAGAGCTGAAAAATCGGGGAACGTTTCGAGTCGCTTTTTGTCGATGAAAAATACAGTCTCTGCCGTGGAAACCGGTTCCTCCGGGAAGTGCAGGAAGGTTTGCCGTTCCGGAGTCCGGCTGATGGACAAGATGGCGTCGACTTTCTGATGTCGTACCATTTGTACCGCACGGTTCCAGGGATAGAACTGTAAGTGGAAAGGAAGCCCCAGCTTTTCCATAACCGCCTGAACGATTTCAACGTCCATGCCGGCGGAGTGACTGCTTTCTTCTATGGCAAATGGTGGCCAGCTATCGGTAACGATCTTGAGGGGTCTGCTGTCAGAAGCCAGACAGGTGGTTTGGATGGTCAGCAACGCGACCAACCAGAATAAACAACGAAACACGAAGGCTCCCCGAACTACAACGACTACTTAAGCATAGCAGGCCGTGGCGTTCTGTCAGCAGACTTCTCCCAGTGCACGCAAGCGCTGCTTCAAAGTCTCAATCTCGGCCTCCAGAGCCTGGCAGCGGGATTTCCAGCGATCAATTTCGGCTTGGGCCATCTGGCGGTCACTGGCATTGGCATCCAGTGTCGGTGCTTGGCCTTCCGGTGCATTGGCGACGAAAAGGTGCTGGTAGCGGCTCTCCCTTTTACCGGGTTCACGGGGAAGCACCGAAACCATGGCGCCCGTTGAATGGTTAGCCAGTCGGTCGAGTGTGGCTTCCATTGTACTCATATCGGCAAATTCGGCCATGCGACCGGCACGGGCACGGAGCTCTCCGGGTGTCTGGGGCCCCCTCAGGAGCAACTCGGTGATGACCGCGACCTGTTGATCCGTCAGTTTGAGTTCACCAAACTCTGAGTTGCAGAAGCGTTGGGCATATTTTTCGACCCGGCTTCGGTAGCTGTCGGCACTCACCAGGCCGCGTTTCTGTAAACCGGTGAGAACATCACGCACCAGTGACTCATCCAGGTTCAGGACAGGGTGCCGGTTACTTTTCTGGTTGCAGGCGTTGACAAGCGCGTTGAGTGATAAGGGATACTGGTCCGGTGTGGTGACCTGCTTTTCCAGCAGAACACCGATGACTCTTTGTTCGTGGGGGCTTAATTCGGGCTTCATGAACTGGACTCCGCTGACTGACATCGAAAGTTTAGCCATTTAGTGACAGGCTTTCCCCTGAAAATTTGATTTGGGTTGTCTGTCTGCATCCGGCTTTCGATTAGTCTTTTCCGGCAGAGCAAGAATAAGGAGAAAAAGTGTTAGAAACAGCAGGCGCACTGATTGGTGGGTTGGGCCTCTTTTTGCTGGCCATCGGCATGATGACGGACGGCTTGAAACTGGCTGCGGGTTCCGCGTTGCGGGATTTGCTGTCGTCCTGGAGCCGCACCCCGCTTCGTGGGCTGCTGGCCGGTTCGATTATGACGGCCATTGTGCAGTCATCCAGTGCAGTGACAGTTGCCACGCTTGGCTTTGTCAACGCAGGGCTGATCAGCATGCGCCAGACACTGGGCATCATTTATGGTGCCAATGTGGGCACGACCATGACCGGCTGGCTCGTTGCCCTGGTCGGCTTCAAATTCAGTATTCAGGCCTTTGCCTTGCCCCTCATCGGTATTGGCATGATGCTCAAGCTGATCCAGGGCAAAGGTCGCTGGGCTTCAGTTGGTCTGGCAATGGTGGGGTTTGGACTCTTTTTTATTGGTCTGGATGTACTTAAAGGCGCGTTTGAAGGCATTGTCGGACGTTTCGACCTGTCTCAGTTCACTGCAGAGGGTGTCAGTGGTGTCCTGATCTACCTCATGCTGGGTGTGATCATGACGATCCTGACCCAGTCTTCCAGTGCCTCTATTGCCCTGACCATCACGGCCGCTTCCAGCGACATGATCGGCCTTTACGCAGCCGGGGCCATGGTCATCGGGGCCAATATTGGCACGACTTCCACCGCGCTCCTGGCTTCTCTGGGGGCCACTTTGAATGCCCGTCGTGTGGCGCTTGCCCAGGTCATCTTCAATGTGGGAACCGCACTGGTGGCTCTGCTGCTGTTACCGGTTCTTTTCCGGCTGATTCAGCATGTCAGTGACTGGTTCGGCCTGAGTACGGAACCGGCAGTGGCTCTGGCGCTTTTCCATACCTCGTTTAACCTGCTTGGCGTGCTTTTGATCTTTCCTCTGAACGATCGTCTGGCCGATTTCCTGGAAACCCGCTTTCGCTCCCAGCGTGAAGATGCGGCGCGGCCCCGCTTTCTTGACAAGACGGTGGCGGCGACCCCCGTGTTGGCGGTGAATGCCCTGCTGCTGGAAAACCGCGCGCTGGCAGACCGCCTGATCCGCTGTTTCGGGCAGGCTGTGCGCTTGCACAAAGCGGATATCCGGGGGTGCCAGGAAGAGCTGGTGGCGCTCAAAGCCCTGACCGGCGAGGTCAGTCGTTTTATCATCACCATTGAGCAGTCGGCTCTCGACAAGGAAACCACGGGGCACCTGGCCAGCATGCTGGCGCTGGAACAGAACCTGTTCAATGGCATTGTCAGCCTGGAGCGTCTGTCAGAATATCTCAGTGCCCGCGAATCCATGCCCGCCACACTGAGCGATCAGAGCTGTCAGCGATTTCTCTTCGAGATTTTTCAGGTGCTTGCGGCTGGCCGTGAAGACCCGGAAGGAAGGGCTGCTACGGTGGTTGATCTGCAGCCGGTGGAAACCGCTTATGATGTTGCCAAGTCGGATATTATACTCAGTGGGCTCAGGCAGCATCAGAGAGTCGACCAGTTGACGGGAACGCTCGAAGCGCTTTCGGAAGCCCGGCAGTTCGCCCGTTCCTGGCACAAGGCCAGCACCCGGCTCACTGCGCTTGAGCAGCAACTGAAGACTCGGGACAAAAGCCACGAGGCTGCTTCGGAAGAAATGGCTACCGTGAAAAGCAAAACAGGTTTGGTCGATGAAACAGGACAGGGTTAGTTATGGCTAGGATTACATTTCTGGGGGCAGTAGAGGGCGTGACCGGTTCCATGTATCTGCTGGAAACGGGGCGCTCCCGGGTTCTGCTGGATTGCGGTCTGTTCCAGGGGCGTCGGGTTGAAGAAGAGGCGAACCTCAAACCCTTGCCCTTCGATGTCCATACCATTGATGCCGTGCTGCTATCCCATGCGCATCTGGATCATTCCGGTCGCATTCCCCTGCTGGTGGCGGCTGGTTACAGCGGCATCATTTACATGACCCGTCCAACGGTGGATCTGGTGGAAGTGCTGCTGAAGGACGCGGCCTCACTGCAGGAGCGCGATGCCGAGTGGGAAAACAAGCGCCGGCAGAGGGCAGGGAAGCCGCTGATCGAGCCACTGTACCGCACCGAAGATGCGGAAAAAGCGCTCAAGAACTGCCACGGTGTGCGGTATTACAAGCGCTTCAAGGTGGCCCCGGGCGTTGAGGCCCGCTTTTCAGATGCCGGCCATATTCTGGGTTCTGCCATTGTGGAAGTCTTCATCAAAGAAGACGGGCAGGAAAAGAAACTGGTTTTCTCGGGGGATCTCGGTAATTCCCAGGCCGCCTTGTTGCGCGACCCCGACCCGGTAGGGAAGGCGGATGTGGTGATGATGGAATCCACCTATGGGGATCGTGAGCACCGGAGTATGGAAGACACCCTGAACGAATTCGAGGAGGTCATCGAGACGGCCTCCGCCAACGGCGGAAACATCCTGATACCTTCCTTTGCGGTGGGGCGGACACAGGAGATTCTTTTCCGCCTGGGTGAGCTCTATCAGGCAGGCAAGCTCCGCTATCAGGCTGTGTACCTGGACAGCCCGATGGCCATAGCGGTCACAGAGATCTACCATCGCTATCAGAATGTGTACAACGATGAAGACAGGGACTCGCTGGAATCGGCCGAGACCGGCGAGAACCCCCGGAAGCGAAGCCTGCATGCCTTGTTGCCCATACTGCGCTACTCCATAACCACGCAGGAGTCGATTGCACTGAATCGCATTGAGAGTGGAGCCATCATTGTTGCGGGCAGTGGCATGTGTAATGGCGGAAGAATCCGTCATCACCTCAAGCACAACCTCTGGCGGCGTCAGTCCCATGTGATTTTTGTCGGTTATCAGGCGGAGGGCACGCCGGGGAGGGCCCTCGTCGACGGCGCAACCCACTTCAGGACGGCGGGCGAGGAAGTTGCCGTCAAAGCCAGCATTCACACGATGGGTGGTTTCTCGGCGCATGCCAGCCAGAGCCAGTTACTGGAATGGCTGAAAGGTTTTCCGGACACAGAGGCGCGGCTGTTTCTGGTCCATGGGGAGCAAGGTGCCAAGGAAACCCTGCAGGCAGCCTGCCGCGAGCAGGGGTGGAATGCTGAAGTTCCGGGTCTTGACGAGGTTATCGAGTTCTAGACTTGCGTTCCAGGGCGCGTTTGCGCAGACGCTGGTGACGCTCTTTCAGGGCGCCAGCCAGATCTTCTGGCAAGGACACAATTGACCGGCCACGATTGAGTACCTGCTCGAGGATGGCCAGGCGCTGGTCTTCCCGGGTTTCCTCGCAGGCTGAACAGACCAGGAATTCGTTTTCCGGGGTCAGTTCCGCCCCGACACGCTCCAGAATCTGTTTTTCCAGATCTTTCTTCTGCTCAGGATCCTTGGCCTCCCGATACTGCTTCTGCAGCTCGCGCACGCTGTCGTCGGCTTCGTCAAAGTCCACAACCCCGACATCGACTTGCGTTACGGGCTGCTCCAGTGCTTCGGCAATGTCCCGGATGGCCTCCGGTAAGGAATCCAGTGAGACTTCCCGTATACCGGGAACCTTCTCAAGAATCCCCTGTGCCTTTTTCCAGTTTGGGCTTCTGATCAGCGATTCACTGTCTTTCATGCGGTGTTTCATGGAGCACCCCCTTATGGCCAGCCACTGCAGCCTTGATCTGTTCCCTGAATATAGACCGGCTCGCGGTTTGCGGCCAATGGGAGCCAAGAAACGGTTGCTGCATTCTACGATACGCGCATTTGATATGAGTCAATCACGGGGTGGAAATTCCTCAAAAAGCACTCGTCAGGCGCTAGAATCAAGGGTTCCCGTAATCAGACAGGCAGAGAGGCCCCTATGGACGACTCCAGTGTATCTATAACCCCCCAGAGTGAGCCCCTTGCAAAGGACAGCCAGGCTGAAGCAACCAACCCGGAGAATGCTGTGCACACCTTGGCGCTCAAGCGGCATGACCCGCAACTGATCGCCGAGTCTTTCCGTTCAGGAGAGTACCCCTACAAAACCAAGATTACGCGGAAGGCCTACGAAAAGCACAAGAAGGAGCTGCAGATTGAGCTGCTGAAAGTGCAAAAGTGGGTCAAGGAAAGTGGCCAGAAAGTGGTGATGCTGTTTGAGGGGCGCGACGCGGCAGGAAAGGGGGGCACCATCAAACGCTTCATGGAACACCTCAATCCTCGGGGCGCCCGCGTTGTCGCACTCGAAAAGCCCAGTGAAGAAGAGAAGGGGCAGTGGTACTTCCAGCGTTATATCAAACACTTGCCGACAGACGGAGAAATGGTGCTGTTTGACCGCTCCTGGTACAACCGGGCGGGGGTCGAACGGGTGATGGGCTTTTGCGAGCCGAGTGAATATCTTGAATTCATGCGCCAGACACCAGACCT
>JAUIAZ010000411.1 GCA_030427465.1 Gammaproteobacteria bacterium
ATTGTCTGAAAAGGCTGCCTGGTGCAGCCTTTTTTCTGCGCTTTTTCTACACCGCCTACCTAGCTAGCTTAACCAGCTCCCACTCAGAAAAACTGGCCAATCATCAGTATCAACCCGGCTGTCACCAGCGCGGTCAGGAGTGTTCTCAGCCCCGACCAGAGCCAGAAGGTCTGGTTGATCCGACCAATCAGAATGCCCAGAAAAAAAACACACACCAGGGCGGTGATCATCGCATTCAGATAGGGCGAAGTCGGCAATTTAGTCAGTGCGTCTGCGAAAAACAGAGGCAGAAGAATCACCAGTGACAGAATGAAAGGCGCCAGACCATTGACCAGCGCCACCAGAACCGGGAGATAACGACTGGCTTTGCCATAATCGCTGTGACTGAGATCCGCCAGCAGAGCCTGCTCCAGTTCCTTCAGCTCCTTTTCACGCTCGGCCTTTTCGCTCAGGTAGGCACTGCTGAGCCCACTGATAAACAGGGCGAGAGCCGCCCCCATACAGGCACTGATCGCTACCGAAATTGACTGCACTTCACTGACATAGAAGCCGCTCATCATACCCAGCATGGTGAGTGAGCCATCGAAGCCGTTGGTGATCAGGTAGCGGCGAGCGATGTCGCTACCCCGTCGCAGGTGCAGGCTGGTTGTGCCGGCCATCAGCGCGCCTCGCTGCCGTGCACCTCAACCTCATCAATACTGTGTACCGAAGCGCCCATTTGCTCGATGGCTTCCCTCAACGCAGTAAAATCCAGGTCATCTCCTTCGATCACCAGCGTGGTGCTTTCGGTTTTCTTGTCCACCTCGATAACCGTCAGCAGGACCCGATAATCCGGTCCGAGTTCCGCCAGCGCCGCAGAAAACTCCAGCGCATTGGGTTGATGTGGTTTAAGCACGTCCAGCACAAGTCGTTTGGTTCGTGTCATCTTTCTCTTTACAAGTCCGGCATTTATGGCAAGGCTAATGGACACCGCAGAGTGCAATCAAGTAATTAATCCGCAGGAGGGATTGATGGCGACTTCCGATGCCCGCTATGTCAGCCGTTTGACCAAGGACACCCTGGCCCTGATCCTCGCCGGAGGTCGCGGCTCAAGGCTGCACGAGCTCACTAACTGGCGAGCCAAGCCCGCGCTCTATTTTGGTGGAAAATACCGCCTGATCGACTTCCCGCTATCGAATTGCATCAACTCCGGTATTCGGCGGGTGGGTGTGCTGACTCAGTACAAATCCCATTCCCTGGTGCGGCACGTAATACACGGCTGGAGCCATTTCAAGAAAGAGCTGAACGAATACGTGGAAATCCTGCCGGCTTCCCAGCGTTTTTCCAATGACTGGTACCAGGGCACCGCCGATGCCGTGTATCAGAACATCGACATCATTCGGGCCGAAATGCCCAAGTACGTGTTGATCCTTTCAGGCGATCATATTTATAAAATGGATTACGGCGCCATGCTGGTGGCCCACGTCGAGAGTGGCGCAAAAATGACCGTATCCTGTCTGGAGGTCCCCGTCGAAGAGGCGGCCAATGCTTTCGGTGTCGTGCGGGTCGATGAAAACCTTCGTATCAAGGGCTTTGAAGAAAAACCCGCCAACCCGACTCCTCTGCCCACTGACCCTTCCCTTACTCTGGCGTCAATGGGTAACTATATCTTTGATACAGACTTCCTCTTTGAGCAGCTTGAAATGGGAGCCAGCCAGGATGGCGGCTCCAATGATTTCGGGATGGACCACCTGCCGCGGATGGTGCGCGAGCATCACGTACAGGCATACCCCTTCCGCGACAGCGAGACCGGTGAACGGGCCTACTGGCGCGATGTAGGTACGCTGGACTCTTTCTGGGAAGCCAATATGGAGTTGATGGGTGAAGAGCCTCCACTTGACCTGTATGACCCAGACTGGCCCATCTGGACCTATCAGGCCCAGTCACCCCCCGCGAAATTTGTGTTTGATGATAAAGATCACCGGGGAACCGTGCAGAATGCGATGGTCTCCGGTGGCTGCCTGGTAAAGGGTGCCGATCTGCGACAGTCGATACTGTTTTCGGGGGTGACCGTCAATAACCACTCCAAGATTGAACGATCGGTGGTACTGCCATCGGTCACCATTGGCCGGCATTGTCGCATCCGCAACGCCATCATCGATCGCGGCTGCGAGGTGCCGGACAACACCGAAATCGGATACGACGCCGAGGCCGACCGGGCCAGAGGCTTCCGTGTCACCCCCAGGGGAATAGTGCTCGTCACCCGGGGCATGCTGGGACAGTCAGAGGGCTATGCCTGACTGGGAGCCGCCCGCCGCCGCATCGGACCGATAAAGGCCGATACGGCGCCTACACTGAAAATCAATGACGCACCCAGCACCAGGCTCTCCGGCACGGTCAGCGGCACCACACCCAGGCCCTCACCCAGAGACGGAATCACAAACAGGGAGAGTTGCAGGCAGGCGACCAGTATCAGTGCGCCCCAGACCCAGTAATTCACAGGGCTCGGTGCATTGACCCGTCTGGCGGGCAGTACGAAGGACAACTGCACCAGAACGAGATAGCAAAACACCACGGTCTGCGTGGTTGCCGTCGGCCATCCCAGCATGGGCAAGACCGCGAGTAGCCCGAGCGCTACTGTGCCACCCACCAGCCCTCCCAGAAAAATGAAGGGCAAGGTGGCGCCCCCCAGTAATGACTGTCCCGGTGCGCGCGGTGGCCGCTTCATGACCCCGGGGTTCAGGTCTGTTGTCAAAGCCAGTGCCGGCAGGGAATCGGTCAGCAGGTTAACCCAGAGAATCTGTACTGCCGTCAGAGGCAGGAGTAACGCTCCGTCAATGAGCCCCTGGCTGAAGGCCCACACCGCCCCGACCACAATCAGCAGCACTTCCGCCAGATTGGTGGAAAAAAGCGTGCGAATAAACTTCTGGATGTTTTCGTATATGCTACGCCCTTCTTCCACCGCAGCGACGATGGTAGCAAAATTGTCGTCCAGCAAAATCAGGTCGCTGACTTCGCGGCTCACATCACTGCCCCGCGTGCCCATGGCCACACCGACATCAGCCGCTTTCAGTGCCGGGGCATCATTGACACCGTCTCCGGTAACGGCAACGACTTCCCCACGGGCGCGCAGCCCCTTGACCACCCT
>JAUIAZ010000412.1 GCA_030427465.1 Gammaproteobacteria bacterium
CTACAACGATTCCAAGGCGACCAATGTGGGTGCGACGCTGGCGGCGATCGCCGGCCTGCAGCGTGCCAGCGAGGGTGGTCTGGTTCTGATACTGGGTGGCCAGGGCAAGGGGCAGGATTTTGCGCCTTTGTTCAAGGCCTTGCCGGGTGCAGTGAAACATTGCATTCTGCTCGGCGAAGACCGGGCTCTGCTGAAAGAAGGGGTTCTTTCGGCCCGCGTGGGCTGCACGGAAGCCGGCAGCATGACCGAAGCGGTAGAAGCCGCCGCGCAGCAAGCTGCGGCCGGGGATGCGGTTCTGTTGTCCCCGGCTTGCGCGAGCCTGGACATGTTCCAGAGCTACGTCGACCGTGGAGATCAGTTCAAGGAGGCGTTCGAAGCCTTATGAATGTGACTCTGGGAACACAAGTGCCGTTTGGCCAGGGACAGATCGCTGGCATACCCTCACAGCGCTTCGACTTCTGGCTGGTCAGTGCGGCCACAGCCCTGACTGCCATCGGGCTGATCATGGTCGCATCCACCAGCATGAGCGTGGCGGGTCAACTCGAAGTTGGTTCGTTCCATTTCCTGATCCGTCAGGTCATTGCCCTGGGGCTGGGGTTGTGTCTGGCCTTCATAGTTATGCGAGTCCCGATGCAGTGGTGGTTCAACCAGGGATGGATGTTGTTGCTGATCGCCTTCGGCCTGCTGATTCTGGTGCTCTTGCCCGGGATTGGTAAAGAAGTGAACGGTAGCAAGCGCTGGATTGGTCTGGGCTTCATGAACCTGCAGTCTTCGGAAATCTCCAAAATCTGCCTGGTGCTCTATCTCGCCAGTTATGTGGTTCGACGACAGCATGAAGTACGCAGTTCCTTCTGGGGGTTTTTCAAGCCATTGCTCCTGTTCTGTCTGATGGCGACCCTGCTGCTGATGGAGCCGGATTTCGGGGCACTGGTAGTGACTTTCTGTGCGCTGATGGGTGTGATCTTCCTCAGCGGCGTCCGCCTGCAGTATTTCCTGGGAATCGTATCGGTGGCTCTGATGTGTGTGGCACTGATTGCGGTTTCGCAGCCCTATCGTTGGCAGCGCCTGGTCGCTTTCCAGGACCCCTTTGCAGATCAGTTCGGTTCCGGGTACCAGCTCAGCCAGGCCCTGATTGCCTTTGGCCGGGGCGACTGGTTTGGCACGGGTCTGGGCAACAGCATCCAGAAACTGTCGTTCCTGCCCGAGGCACATACGGATTTTGTTTTTGCGATTATTGCCGAAGAATTTGGCTTGCTCGGCAGTCTGATGGTCATCGCGCTGTTCGCAGTTTTCCTGTACCGGATTTTCCTGGTTGCCTACCGTGCAGAGCGACTGGGGCAGCATTTCAATGCCTACGTGGCCTACGGTCTGTCGTTGCTGCTGACCGCTCAGGTCCTGATCAACCTGGGTGTCAATACCGGGCTACTGCCAACCAAGGGCCTGACACTGCCTTTCCTGAGCTACGGCGGCACGTCGCTGATGATGACCTGTGTCGCGTTGGGATTTATTTGCCGGGTTCACTGGGAAAGCGCTCTGCTGAAAGAGTCTGCAGACTCCGGAGGGGCTCGTGGCTAAGACCTTTCTGATCGCAGCCGGTGGAACCGGCGGTCACATTTTCCCCGGACTGGCGGCGGCTGAAGCCCTGAAAAGTGCCGGCCATCATGTGGTCTGGCTGGGGGCAAGTGGGGGAATGGAGGCGGACCTGGTGCCTCGCCGCGGGCTGCCTATCCATTTGATTACCATTTCCGGCTGGCGCGGCCAGGGCCTGTCTGGCTGGATTGGCGCACCGATCCGACTGCTGCGCGCCCTGTGGCAAACCGCCCGGGTGTTCTCCCGTGAGCGCCCCGACTGCGTGCTGGGGATGGGTGGTTTTGCGGCGGGTCCCGGTGGGTTGATGGCCTGGTTGCGCCGAGTGCCACTGGTGATTCATGAGCAGAATGCCATTCCTGGCATGACCAACCGTAATCTGGCTCGCATTTCTGCCCGCGTGCTGAAGGGGTTCGACAGTGCCTTTGCGGAGCAGGGGCAGGCGGCGATCTGGGTCGGCAATCCGGTTCGTGGTGAGCTGTTCGCTGTCCCTGCAGTCAACCCCCAAGGGGGCGGTCAAAGAAAACTCCGGTTGCTGGTTCTGGGGGGAAGCCGGGGCGCTCTGGCATTAAACGAGGGGCTGCCTGAGGCAGTGTCGCGGTTACCTGAGTCACTGCGTCCGGAAATTACCCATCAGGCGGGACGGGGCAAGGCAGATGCCTGTATCAGGGCCTATGAGCAGTCGGGTGTTTCAGCGCAGGTGGTGGAGTTCGTGGATGACATGCAGAGTGCCTATACGCGGGCTGATCTGGTGGTCGCCCGTGCAGGTGCTCTCACGCTGGCAGAACTTGCCGCCACGGGGCGGGGGGCTGTGCTGGTTCCCTATCCGTATGCGGCAGATGATCACCAGACCGCCAATGCACGAGATTTCGAAGCGGCCGGAGCCGCCCGGGTCATCCCTCAGGGCGACGCCTTTGAGGAACGTCTGGGCAAAGCGCTTGAAGCCTTGTTGGGGCACCCGGAGCAGCTGGCTCTGATGGGACGCTCTGCCACTGCACTGGCGCGCCCCGGTGCTGCCGCTGAAGTGGCAAGAATTTGTATGGAGGTAGTGGAGGCATGACGCCGTTTACACAGACACCGTGGAACCCGCCGGAAATGCGCCGGATTCGCAAGGTACATTTCGTCGGCATCGGTGGTGCCGGTATGAGTGGCATCGCCGAGGTGATTCACAATCAGGGTTACGAGGTCAGCGGGTCTGACCTGCGTGATGGGCCGGTGCTGCAGCAACTGCGCAGCCAGGGTATAGAGGTACAGATCGGGCATCAATCAGGCAATCTGGCAGCGGTCGATGTGGTCGTGATATCCAGTGCGGTCTCGGAAGATAACCCCGAAGTAGTCTTTGCCCGAGAGAAACGCATTCCGGTGATTGCGCGTGCCCAGATGCTGGCGGAACTGATGCGTTACCGTCATGGTATTGCCATTGCGGGCACGCACGGCAAGACCACCACCACAAGTCTGATTGCTTCGATTCTGGGTGAGGGGGGGCTGGACCCTACCTTCGTGATTGGCGGGCGCCTGAACAGTGCCGGTGCGAATGCA
>JAUIAZ010000051.1 GCA_030427465.1 Gammaproteobacteria bacterium
TTCGCAAAGCTGGATGAACTGGGCCGCCTTGGCTGCGCCGGCCGGGGTAATCGGTCCGTTGTTGCCGATGATGCCGCAGGATTTGCCCTGGATCTTGATAAAGCCACAAACGGTCTGGTTGTCGAACTCGGGTTTGAAGTCGAGATAATCGGAAGCGTCGGCAATGCGGGCGATGATTTCGCGGACATCATAGGGCTTGCGGGCATCCGAGGGCACAACACCCAGGAGTTCATCCGGTGAATACAGAGGCTCTTCCCAGGTAGCCTGGGGTTTCGCCGGTAATTGCTCATTCCAGGGCAGGTGTCGCAGGATTTCCCGTGCCAGCCGGATGCCATCGGCATCGTTCTCGGCCAGATATTCGCCGGTACCGGCCACCTGGGCATGCATTTCTGCGCCCCCCAGTTCTTCATCAGTGGCGACTTCACCGGTCGCGGCTTTTAATAGCGGGGGCCCGGCCAGAAACATTTTCGTTTTCTGGCGCACCAGTACCACATAGTCGGAGAGGCCGGGCTGATAGGCTCCGCCAGCAGTAGCGTTTCCGTGAACCACAGTGACCTGCGGGATCCCGGCGGCCGACATGCGAGCCTGGTTGGCGAAGCCACGCGCGCCCAGCACAAAAATGTCTGTCGCATAGTTGAGGTTGGCCCCGCCGGATTCGGCCAGGGTCACCACGGGTAGCTTGTTTTCCATGGCGATCTGCTGGATACGCAGGGTCTTGTCCAGTCCTGCGGGCGAGATGGTACCCCCCTTGATGGCCGAGTTGCTCACGACAATCACGCAACGGATACCGGAAACATAACCGATACCGGCAATCACGCCGCCACCGGCCATACTGCCGTCTTTGTCATCGTGCATCTTGTAGCCTGCCAGAGAACTGAGCTCGAGAAACGGGCTTCCCCGGTCCAGCAGGTGGTTCAGGCGTTCACGCGGAAGTAGCTTGTTCTTGCTGCTGAACTTTTCGCGGGCGCCTTCCGACTTGTCCACCACCTTCTGCTCAACTTCGCGGAAGGCGTTGATGGCGCTCTGCATGGCTTCACAGTTGGCGGCAAATTCCGCGCTACTGGTATCCAGCTGGGATTCAAATACCGGCATAGGTTTGTCGCTCCTGAATCAGTCGTCGAGATCTTGAAGAACGCGGGGTACAACGGCTCGGTGAAAGCCATCGTAGAAAGGCACATTTCTGGCGTTTGCCAGAGGCCATACGCGGCCGCCCAAAGGGGCACCGCCATCGATACGCAGGGTATCTCCGGTGATAAAGGCAGCCGCGGGCGACAGCAGGAAGCAGATCGCTGAAGACACCTCGGCTTCGGAGCCCATGCGTTTGAGTGGCACTGCGTCCCGCAGTTTGCGGATCATGGGCTTCATGCTGGCGTCGTAATTGTCCATGCCGCTGGAGGCGATGTACCCCGGTGCGACTGCGTTAACCCGTACCCCCGACGCGGCCCATTCCACCGCCGCTGTGCGCGTCAGGTTTTCCATACCTGAACGGGCTGCGCCGCTGTGACCCATGCCGGGCATGCCACCCCACATATCGGCGATGATGTTCACGATCGATCCGCCGTGCTTGTTCATGCTGAGGTTATATACGTCGCGCGCCATCAGGAAGCCGCCCACCAGATTGGTTCGGACCACGGTCTCAAAGCCTTTCTGCCGGATGGAGGAAAGTGGGGCAGGAAACTGGCCTCCGGCATTGTTAACCAGGCCATGAATCTGGCCGCGGCTCTCCACAATGGCTTTGACACACTCCGTGACCGCTTCCTCCTCCCGAATGTCGCAGACCTGAAAGCTGGCCTGCCCCCCGTCATCCAGGATTTCCTGCTGCGTCTGCTGCAGCTTTTCCGCTTTCCGGCCGATCAGAACCACATGGGCACCGAGTGCAGACAGTTCGTGGGCCGTACATCGGCCAATGCCACTGCCGCCACCCGTCACGATGAATGTCTGGTCGTCGAACAGACCGTCTTTAAATACCGAGTTGTAAGACATGAAGAGGCTCCGATCCTGTTAATGGGCAGACTGACTGTCGGCTGCTTTGGGTTTGACGGCTTCGGCAACACTGGCCGGAACCGACACCGGAAATTCGAGTAGCTGTTGGGCGAAGGCTTTACCCTGTGGGTCGATTCTCAGACTGGCAACCCCACCACCACCCAGGCTGTTTTCCAGCAGGAAGTTGAGGGCATGGAACCCCGGCAGATCCCAGCGGCTGACCTGGCTCTGTTCGCTCAGCACATGGGCCATGAAGCGGGCAACCGCTTCCTCCGTCAGGGCGGCCCGGATGTAGGGCAGGTATTCGGCTTTTCGGGCAACCACTCCGATGTTGGCATGGTTGCCTTTATCGCCAGATCTGGCCCAGGCGAGGCGCACCAGGGGTACGATTTCTTCGTACGCATCGTCTGCCAGGAGGGTCTCATCAGCGGCCGGATTCTCGGCTTCGCGGTACCCACCCTCGGTATTTACGCTGACATCCACGGTTTTCTCGCCCATCTGTACCTGGGCTTTGACAAGGGACTTGGGTACCAGGCAGGAAAACAGGCGGATCTTCGGCCAGACGGCCGGACGACCTCCGACAATTCCCGTCAGCCCAGGTGTCATACCGGTGGCGGCCTGGGCAATTTCGCGAGAGAAAAGCACCAGAGCTTCTTTCTTGGGATGCGCCACAGCAATTTTGACCACCACCTCGCGAGCTGACTCAACCTGGCTCCAGGGCCCGTAGGTCGCCTCGGTTCCCAGCAGTTCAACATGGGTTTCGCTGTAATCCGGCAGACCTTTCTCTTCGAAGATGTCACGGGTTTTGCGCAGGATGGCTTTCGAGACGGCTTCCGCCTTGGCGGGCGCATCGATACCGGCAAGCAGAAAGGTGACGGTGCACTTGAACCCGTCCGGATAGGTCGCGGATACCTTGTACTGGTCGGTCGGAGGGAGCCCCCGGGCACCGGTGACACGAACCTGGTTTTCGCCAATCTCTTCCAGGGTGACATCACGGAAGTCGCAAACCACATCTGGCAGGAAATACGCCGCCGGGTTACCGATTTCATAGACAAGCTGTTCGGCGACCGTGCCCCGGTTTACCAGACCGCCGGTACCCTCAGGTTTGGTCACGACAAAACTGCCATCCGCTGAGACTTCGACAATCGGGAAGCCCATGTCATGGAAATCAGGTACCGTTTCCCAGTCGGTGAAGTTGCCACCGGTACATTGCGCGCCGCACTCGATGATGTGGCCGGCCAGGCTGCCCTGAGCCAACAGATCGTGGTCAGACGGTTGCCACTGGAATTCATGCATCAGTGGGGCAAGAACCAGAGCGCTGTCCGCCACTCGCCCGGTGATCACGATGTCAGCCCCTTCAGCCAGGGCAACGGCCAGTGCCGGGGCGCCGAGATAGGCATTCATGCTGACACACATCGGCGGCAGAGGCGCACCGGTATACATTTCACTTATACCGTCACGCGCCAGCTGACTTTTCTGAGGTAGCAGGTCGTCACCCAGTACCACGGCGATTCTGAGATCTACACCAGCTGCCTCTGCGGCGGCAGCCAGCGCATCACGGCAGGCGACAGGGTTGACGCCACCGGCATTGCTCAGGACCCGGATACCTTTTTCCCTGATATCGCCCAGCAGGGGCGCCATCACATGTTTTACGAAGTCGCTGGCATAGCCATCGGTCGGGTTTTTCATCTTCTGACCCGCCATGATGGACATGGTGATCTCTGCCAGATAGTCGAACACCAGATAGTCGATCTGGCCCTTTTCCACCAATTGGGCAGCAGCAGTATTCGTGTCTCCCCAGAACGCCGCAGCACAACCGATGCGAACAGGTTTGCTGGATGTCGCCATAACATTTCTCCCTTTGCGGATCTTGGCCTTGACTGATTTGGAGAATACCAAGCAAGCGCTTGGTTTGTAAATGGCGAATTTTCGGATAAACTGTGCCGGTAGTCAGAAAAGGTAAGCAGAAAGAATGAACGCCAGAACCCGGCTGATACAGGAAGGACGCATCACAGACCCGCACAGTGCCAGGGGGCGGCTGCTGACCCAGGCGGCGCAGTTGTTCAAGGAAAAAGGCTACGAACGCACCACGGTGCGGGACCTGGCTTCCGCAGTCGGCATACAGAGTGGCAGCATCTTTCACCACTTCAAGACTAAGGAAGACATTCTTTTTTCGGTGATGGAAGAAACCATTCTTTATCTGACCACGCGCATGGAAGAGGCCTTGGAGGCGGCAGAGGGTGCCGAAGCGCGCCTGCTGGCGCTGATCATTTGTGAGCTGAAAGCGATCCTGGGCGGCACCAGTGCGGCAATGACGGTGCTGGTTTATGAATGGCGCAGCCTGTCGGTACCCCGGCAGGAGCAAATACTCACCCTGCGTCAGCGCTATGAGCAGTTGTGGCTGGATGTGCTTGAAGAATGCAAGACGGAAGGGCTGGTCACCGGTGATCTGTTTATCCTGCGCCGTTTTCTGACTGGAGCGTTGAGCTGGACCATTACCTGGTACCGGCCAGACGGGAAGCTGACGGTGGAGGATCTCGCCCGGGAAGCGCTGGGGCTGGCGGTCAAACGCTGAATGCGCTGTCTCCGGCCTTGCATTTCGGGCACGCCCCTGGATTTCGTGACAGGCGCTTCCCGACTTGTCAATTGAAGCTGGTTGTAACACACTGATTCCAATGTCTTTGTAAACAAGAATAAAAGTCGAGGCAAACAGCGAATGCGCGAGCGCAAAACCCAGGCCGGAGAACCGGCCCCGGTCGTCCTTGTCCATGGACTGTTCATGACGGAATCCTTCTGGCATCCCGAAAATTACGCGGCCCTGTCCCGTGTGCATGAGGTGCACACCATCAGCTTGCCCGGACACTACCCTGAAGCGCCTTTTTCAGGGGAGTTAAGCGGTGAGACGATCCTGGATTGCTTCGACCGGCAACTGGACGAGCAAGTGGGGCGGCAGCCTGTGTTTCTCGTTGGTCACAGCACCGGGGGGCTGATGGCACTGTTCTATGCTGCCTGTCGCCCCGAGAGAGTGCGCGCGGTTGTCAGCGTGGGTGGTAGCGAAACCGGTGAAGAAGAAGCCCTGAGTTATCGCTTTCTTCAGCATGCTGCCATTCAGTGGGGGCTGCTGGGAGAGTGGCTGCTCGCCCCTACGCTCTGGCTGAATCGCTTCAGTGAGAGAACTCACCGGCTTTTTCTCCACGACACCATGGCCGATGCGGAAGCCGTGCTCGCCAGGGATGACGTGCAGAAGTCCATCGAAGCCTATCTGGCCGACCTCCACAACCTGGATACCGCCTCCATGGCCAGCATCCTCGCGGCTTTGCGCCAGTTTGATGCGTCCGACCAGCTGAAACTGATGAAAGTGCCTGCCATGATCATTTGCGGGGACCAGGACTGCTTTGTTTCGCGTGACAGGACCTACCGGCTCGGGGACCTGATCCCGGGTGCCGAAGTGCATATATTTGAAAACTGTGGCCACATGTGTATGTGGGAGCATCCGGACAGTTTCTATAACCTCCTGATCGACTACTTTGAGCGACATGCGAAGGCCTCTGTGAGGCGCTCTGGTTCAGCGGCGGCTTCGGCCGTCTGAGTCCTCAGTCCGACTCGAAAAACTGTCAGGGCCGTCTAGACTGTAGGTATATCCCGGAACCACCGGACAGGAGTGCTTGTGAGCGATACCCTGAAAACCATAGTTTATGTCGAGGATGAGCCGGATATTCAGGCCATTGCCAAGATGGCCCTGGAGTCATTGGGTGGTTACGATGTGACCATCTTTGACAGTGGGGAGGAAGCGCTCGGGCAAATTCCTGAAATCAAGCCCGATATTGTGATCCTGGATGTCATGATGCCGAGAATGGATGGTCCGACGACACTGCGCGAGCTGCGCAAGCTGCCCGGTTACGAGACGCTTCCCGTGGCATTCATGACTGCCAAGGTGCAGAGCAGCGAGGTATCGGAGTTTCTGGCTCTGGGAGCCATCGGCGTAATTTCCAAACCCTTTGATCCGATGACCTTGTCTGACCAGGTCCGCGAACTCTGGGAGTCAGCCCGGGATGTCTGATTCCCCCGACGACAAGCGCCGCGCCTTTGAAGCCAAAATGAAGGCTTTGCGCGACAGTTATGTCGAGGCTTTGCCAGGCAAACTTGCACAGATCCGTGAGCACTGGGCTACCTTGCACAGCCTGCGCCGTTACCCGGCCGAGCTCGTAATGCCGTTCCGCAACGAAGTACACAAACTGGCGGGTTCTGGTGCCAGTTATGGGTTTTCCTCACTTTCTACCCTGATGCAGCGAATCGAGCAACGCCTGGATCAACTGGTGGACTTTCCTGAAGACTCCGAGCCGCTGGTTGTGGAAATCAGTGAGCTGATGCAACAGATTGAGAGTTTTGACAAGCCCCAGGACATGGCGGGTTCGGAAGAAGTTTCTGTCGGCCTGAAGAAGAGTCGCCCCTCGGTGCCCCGGGTGCTGCTGGTGGGAAGCTCGGCCGAAGCCATGAAGCGCCTGCCCGAGCAAATTTCGGTTTTGACGTGGTCAGCGTGGATTATGCACACGCAAAGCAGAAGTATGATGTCTACGAGCCCGAAATCGTCATTTGTCTGGAAGAGGCGGGCGAAAAGTGCCCGACGCCAGCGGAATTCAGCCAGAGTGCGCCTCCGGTCATATTCTCACTGCACCCGGCACCCAATCTGATGATACGGATTGCCGCCTACCGGCACGGAATACGGGAAGTGCTGCCAGATGCTATTGACCCGGCTGAACTGGTCGACCGTCTTGAGAGTTGCTTTGCCCGGGACGAGAGCGATGCCTATCGGGTTCTGATCGTGGATGATGACTCAGATCAGGCTGACCAGTTTACGGCAACGCTGGAAGCTGCCTCAATGGAGGTGCGTGTTGCCAACGGGCCCGAGAAGTTGCAGGAAATACTCACGGGCTATCGTCCGGATGTGATTCTGATGGATCTGCATCTGCAGGGTTACAACGGCATTGAGTTGTCAGCAGCGCTCAGGCAAGACCCGATGCTGCAGGAAGTGCCGATCATTTTTCAGTCTGTGGCCAAAGACCTCAATTCTCATATGGGGGCTATCCGGGCCGGAGGAGATGACTTTCTGGCGAAGCCGGTGGCACCGGCCTTCCTCGCCGCAACGATGGAAAGCCGGGCACGTCGTTACCGGCAGCTCTCGGCCATGCTGCAGAATGATGGCCTGACCGGTCTGATGAACCACCGCTCTTCAGAAGAGTTTCTGCAGCGGGCAGTGGCCCATGAAGACCGGATCCAGGGAGACCTGGTGGTGGTGATGGTAGACCTGGATCACTTCAAACGGGTGAATGATCGCTACGGTCATCCGGTCGGAGACCGCGTTCTGGTGAACTTCTCCCGGTTTCTCAAGGGGCGCATGCGCAAGTCGGATATCGTGGGGCGATATGGTGGGGAAGAATTCATCATTGTGCTGACGGAAACCACCCTGGCCAGTGCCAAACCGGTCATCGAGTCTTTGCGGGTCAGCTTCGGGGCGATCAACCATCTGGTTGACGGAGATGTGCTGAATGTGACCTTCAGTGCGGGGCTGGCAGCTTACCCTGAATTTACGACGGCCGGTGCACTGATACAGGCTGCGGATAAGGCACTCTATGAGGCCAAGCGCAGTGGTCGCAACTGCTGCCGTATTCAGAGGTCCGAGAGCAGTGATAAAGCAGAACCGACGGCCGAAGGAGCCAGGAGCCCGTCTTGACAGAACAGGAGCCGGATCATCAGGAAGCCATTCAGAGGTCCCGTGAGTTTCGTGACAGTGCGACTCGAATCCGCGAGCTCTGGCGCCAGACACTGACAGATGAGGAAAGCGCCTCCGAGCGCTTGCTGGCCCTTATTTCCAGCCTGGCCATCAGCGGGGCCACCTTTGGATATTCCGGTATCACCCAGCAGGCCGCGCGCCTGAGCCTGTCATTGCAGCTGGAAAAAGAGCGGGAGTTTGCGGGTGACCTGCGGCCTCTGGATGCCGGTATCGACCGGCTCGAGGCGGAGCTGCTGAGAGCCAGCCAGCGCACCGGAAACAGTGGTCCCTCTGCGCCCCGCCTGTTCCAGAGCGCAACGCGTACGGTTTACATCTTCGATGATGACGAGTTGCACGCGGAGTGGATCGCTGGCCTGCTGGTGAAGGAAAACTACCACGTCACCTTTTTCTCCCGTACGGTGGATCTGGTTGAATCCTGTCAGGATCAGCCGCCGAGGGTGCTTCTGCTGAGCCTGAATGCACCGGTGGAAGGCTTTGAAAAAGCCTTGCCCATGGGCCGTCTGCGCGAGAGCATGCCGGAAACCACTGTCATCTGTCTCTCTGACCAGCAGAGTTACCTCGACCGGATCCAGTCTGTCCGGCTCGGTATGGATTACTACCTGAGCAAACCGTTGGAAATCCAGGCCTTGATGAGTCTGCTTGAAGACGAGATGGATCCGGATGCCACGTTGATGCGCTGGCGCGCCCTGTGCCTGAGCCAGAATCCCGGACCGATAGCCGAGCTTATGGGGCAGATGCAGTCCTATGGCATGCAGGTGAGAATGCTCGATAACCTGTCCGTCTTTAATCAGGTGGTGGCTGAATACCACCCGGATGTGATTCTCGTACACGGAGACTTCGACGAATGCTCGGCACTGGAAGTCGCGGCCACCATGCGTCAGCAGGTAGAGTATGCCAATCTGCCCCTGGTGGTTCTGATTCCGGAAGCAGCGCCTTCCCTGGACTGGGTGCAGCAACTGAATGGCGATACGGTGCTGCAACTGCCGCTTTCTCTCTCGGAACTCCACAACCACTTGCGCTCCCAGATCCAGCGCTCGCGTCGCGTCAGCCAGTACGTCAACCATTTGCTGCGCGAAATTCGCCATCGGGAATTTCATGATGCCCTGACCGGCCTGCCCAACCGCAACCTGCTGGATCAGCGCCTGGAAGTGGAAATCCGCAATGTACAATATGGGGTGAGACGGCGTCTTGGGCTGATTCTTCTGGACATCGACAACTTCCAGTATGTAAACGATGCCTATGGTCATGAGGCGGGTGACCGGCTGATTCTGGACCTGGCCAAGCGCCTGGCCAGCTTTTTGCCTGAGCGGGCCTTTGTGGCCAGGCAGGGTGGCGATGAGTTTGCGATTCTGCTGACGGCGCTGCGGGAACCGGGGGCGCTCGAAAAAAGCCTGCGCCGGCTGATGCGGGTCTGTGAGGCCCCCTTCAGCCTGCTGGGAGACGATATCCGCATCGGTATCAGTGTCGGAGCCACCGAATACACCAAGGATCTCGGAAAGGTCAGCGACAAACTGCTGTTCAAGCAGGCGGACACAGCACTCTATCGGGCCAAGTCTGCAGGGCGGAACGGATACGCGCTGTTCGAAGCCTCCATGGAGGACCTGCTGAAGAAGCAGGTCATGTTGCTGAGTGATCTGCGCCAGGCACTGGAGCAGGAGCAACTGTTCCTGGTTTATCAGCCGCAGCTGGATCTGGCCAATGGAGAGCTGGTGGGTGCGGAAGTGCTGCTGCGCTGGAACCACCCGGTACGCGGCATGATTTCCCCGGCCGAATTTATTCCTCTGGCGGAAGCTCATGGCCTGATCGGTGAGCTCGGCAACTATGTCATGAAAACCGCGATCCGCCAGGTCGCTGACTGGCAGAGGCGACTGGGGCGCTCGGTGCGCCTGGCGGTCAATGTCTCGCCACGGCAGTTCTCCGAGCCGAACTTCGTGCGCCAGGTTTCCAGCCTGCTTCGCTGGGCCAATGTCGATGGTCGCTGGCTGGAGCTGGAAATTACCGAGTCGGTGCTGGCCACGGACCTGGATATGGCGGTACAGAAACTGGCTCAACTGCGTGAACTCAATGTGACCACTGCTGTGGATGATTTTGGTACTGGCTTTTCGAACCTCGCCTCACTGAAGCTCTATCCGGTCGATCTGCTCAAGATTGACCGTTCATTCGTGCAGGGTTTGCCGGATCAGGAGAACGACATCGCCATCGTTAAAGCCATCATTAACATGGCCAAGGCGATGGGGCTGCGGCTGCTCGCCGAAGGGGTGGAAACCGAGCCCCAGCGTGATCTGCTGCGCTCTTACGAATGCGATTATGTGCAGGGCTTCCTGTTTGCCCGGCCAATGCCGCTGGCCGATTTTGAATCCGAGTACCTGAACATGGGGCAAGCCGGTATAATCGACCGTTCCCACTGAATCAGAGCGATCCATGAAATACCGAGTAGTGCCTGTTACGCCATTTGAACAGAATGCCTCCGTTATCTGGTGCCCCCAGACCCTGAAAGCGGCCATTATCGATCCCGGCGGCGATATTGACCGGCTGGAAGCGGTGCTGAAGCAGGAGGGATTGACGCTGGAAGCGATTTTGCTGACCCACGCCCATATTGATCATGCCGGTGGAACAGCCCGGCTGAGCCGGAAGTATGAAGTGCCGATTGTCGGGCCCGGCCGCGAGGATGACTTCTGGATTCAGGCTCTGCCACAGCAATCCCAGATGTTCGGTTTTCCCGCTGCTGAAACCTTCGCACCCGATCGCTGGCTGGAGCAGGGCGATACTTTTACGCTGGGGGAACAAACCTTGTCTGTGCGGCACTGTCCCGGGCACACCCCGGGACATGTCATTTTCTTCAGCGAATCCGCGCGCATGGCCTGGGTGGGCGATGTCCTGTTCCAGGGATCGATTGGCCGGACCGACTTTCCCAAGGGCGATTACGATACCCTGATCCGCTCCATCCGTGAGCAACTCTGGCCTCTGGGGGACGATGTGAGCTTTGTGCCGGGGCATGGCCCAATGTCCACCTTCGGGGACGAGCGTCGTAACAATCCCTTCGTGCGCGATGCCTGACCGACCGCAGGGTGCTGCTGCCTTTGAAGGGCTGGATGAATCGGCCTGGGAGGCTCTGTGTGATGGCTGCGGCAAGTGCTGCCTGCACAAACTGGAGGATGAGGACTCGGGAGAGGTCTATCTTACTGCCGTAGCCTGCCGCTTTCTGGACCAGGAGAGCATTCGCTGTCAGTGCTATCCAGAGCGACAGAAACGCCAGCCGGCCTGCCTGGTGATTCGTCCTGATGCGTTTCCGGAAATTGCCCGTATGCTGCCCCATACCTGCGCATACCGGCTGACCTGGGAAGGCAAGCCGCTACCGGATTGGCACCCTGTCAGACAGAAGGGCAGCCAGGTTCAGATGCAGCTTTGCGGTCACAGTGTCCGTGACCGGGTAATCTCCGAAGATCGTCTGGAGGGGGAACCAGACGAAGACGAGTGGCAGGCGCTGATCATCGGGGAGTGGTCTCCCCTGTAGCCCGCTCCCTCTTATGCAGGCTGTCTGAGGGCGATCTCCCGGGCTTCCTCTATTCTATGTTCCTTTGAGAATGCGGTAATGCACCCTCGGCTGACGCCGCTCCATGTGGTTTTCCAGCGCTCGCCCCACCCGCAGCAGCAAGTGCTCCTGCCAGTGTGCTGCCATCAACTGGACGCCGGTAGGGAGATCCTCATCACTGTAGCCTGAGGGTAAGGTGAGTGCTGGCAGGCCTGCCAGATTGGCCGGGAAGCAGAAGCGCATGAGATCGGTGAGAGTGGCCATGCTCGCCTCGCAGCTTTCGTCATCACGTGCCCGTATCCGCGGAGCCAGAATGCCCGTTGAGGGCGTCAGGATAATGTCCACCGACTGGAAAATTTCCTTGTACAGATTGATAGCGCGCTGGCGCATGCGCTGGGACTTCAGATAATCGACGTTGTTGAAATAGTTGGCGATGGCCAGTGCCATGCGGGTGTCTGCGGCAAAGCTGGAGGCTTGTTCGCGGTACTCCTTCAGAACAGCCGTCAGCATTTCTGAACTGATGGTTACCGCATGCGCGATCCGCTGGCATTCGAGTTCCGGCACCTCGATATCGACCACTTCGGCCCCCATCTGCTTCAGGTGCTCAATGGCCAGTTGCGCATTCTGAACCAAGGGGCGACTGGCGTGACTGAACCAGGGGTTGTATATGCCGATTCTTACCCCGTCGAGTTTGGCATTGAGATAGTCCGACAAATGCAGTGGGGGCTGCTGCAGGGTGTTGGGGTCTAGTGGGTCCAGGCCTGCCATGATGCTGTAGGCGATGGCGACGTCGTCGACGCAGGTGCCGATCGGACCGATATGGGCGACGCTCCAGCACAGGGGGAAGGCGCCATGTTCCGAGACCCGTCCGTATGTGGGTTTCAGTCCGGGCACTCCACAGAGTGCGGCGGGAATGCGTACCGACCCGCCGCCGTCAGCCGCGAGTGCCAGGGGGCAGATGCCTGCGGCTACAGCTGCCGCACTGCCACTTGAGGAACCCCCGGTATAATGTCCGGGCTGGTGCGGGTTGCGGGCGTGGCCATAGTGAATGTTGGAACCGGTGACACCGATGCCGATCTCATGCATGTTGGTTTTGCCGATTACGATTGCCCCCTGGGCGCGCAGGCGACTGACAACGGTGGCATCGGCCTCTGCCGAGCCATCCTGCCCGTAAATGGCTGTTCCCGCCGTTGTGGTGTAGGGAATGCAGTCGAGTTCATCTTTCACCGCCACAGGTACCCCATCCAGCAAGCCCAGAGGCTTGCCGCTTTCAAAGCGGGCCTGGCTTTCCTGGGCCTGACGCCGGATGTCCTGATCCATGCTGGCGATCACAGCGTGTAGCGGCTGGGCGCCGGCATTGCTGGCAGCGATCGCTTCGATCACCTGTTCGGCCACTTCGGTGGGCGTCATCAGCCCCTGCCGGTAGGCACGGGCAAAATCGGCGATGCTGGCCTGCGGATTATTGTCTGCTTCCGGTAACTGCTCCAGGACTTTCAGTGATGCGGCAGCGCTCGCGGGGGCCGGTGCCCGGCCAGGAGCGGCGATCGGCGCAAAACAGGGGGGTTCTGACAGTTCGAGTTTGCGCAGCCTTTCCAGTCCGGTTTCACGCACAATCAAGGGCTCAAGCAGGCGTCGCGTATAAGGGCTTTCCAACAGGGTAACGGCAGAGTTCAGCGCGCGGTTTCCCAATCGGGGCAGTTTCAGAGATTTCAGGTCATAGGTCATAAAAGTGAGGTCAGGCTGTTTAAAAACGGTAACAGACAGAGTGCCGTCCATGGTCCATACTGAACAGTCTAGCTGAGTTATTTAGTGCCGGTAATGATGAAGTTGTTTGTCGCGCTGATGGCGCTGATCACCCTGAGTGCCTGTGGGGGCGGCGGTGGCGGTAGCGGCGGAGAAAGAGACAGTGGTCCCCAGGCGCCCAGCCTGACAGTTTCCGCTGCCCAGAGGGTTGAGGTGGGCAGTGAAGTCACCCTTACTGCCACGGCAACGGATCCCCAGGGTGATGCAGTGACTTTTTCCTGGACGAAAGTCAGTGGCGTTGCCGTCAATTTCACCGGATCAGACAGCCGCCAGATTACGTTTACCGCGCCGGCCCCGCCACTGGGGCGCCTTTCAACAACGCTTGAGTTCGAGGTCAGCGCGAGCGACCCGGATGGGAATACCACCACCGAGTCCAGCCAGGTGCAGGTGGAATTACTGACGCTGTCAGGCCAGCTGCGCTTTCCGGTGAACACCTTTGTCGATGGTGACAGCGCCGACGAACTCGGTTTTCCGGGCCCGGGAAACAATAGCTTCCAGACCGCGCAAGCGGTGTCCAACCCCGCGGAGATCGGGGGCTTTGTCAGTGCCCGCAGCGGCTTATACCAGAATGAAGAGGGTCGAAATACCTCCTTTGCCTATGTGGTTGACGAAACGGACCACTATCTTGTGACACTGTTCAGTGGTCAGACGGTGACCCTGATTGCCAACCCCGCAGACGATAATCGCCCGGATGTCAGCGTGCCGCCTGTCTCCATGGAACTGATTCGTGAATCGGATGAAGCCGTTGTGGCCACTGGAGACGGAGTCAGCCTGGTTCAGGAGATAACGGTTCCGGCTGATGGCGATTATTATCTCCGGGTGACGTCCCTGGGTGAACCTTCAACCTACAACCTGTCGATTATTGCGCCAGGCTCAAGCGATTCCCTGAGCCGTCAGGCCCGATTTGTACCGGGTGAAGCCATCGTGGTTTATGAAACCGATATGCCAGCGCAGGTACGGGCTCTGCAGGCGCCACTGCCGGGATACTTCGTCCAGACTTATGGCGACCATGGGTTTGGCCGGCAGTTCCGGTTCACCGATAGACCGGCTGCCGCGAAGCGCCTGCGCTCAGCAGGGAGCGACTGGTCTGCCTCAGAGACCCTGCAGGCGATTGAGGCACTCAACCAACGACCGGATATCCGTTTCGCAAGCCCCAACTTTATCCGGCAGCGGATGCTGCCAGCGGATAACCCGTTCTTCTCCAGTCAGTGGCATTACCCGCTCATCAATCTGCCAGAAGCCTGGGCGGTGCCCGGCGTTACCGGAGCCGACTCTATTGTGGCGGTTCTGGACACCGGCATATTGCCCACACATCCTGACCTGGTCGGGCAGCTCGTGCCGGGTTATGACTTTATCAGTAATGTGGGTTATTCCCGGGATGGTGACGGTCTTGACCCCGATCCGACGGATCCCGGTGATTCTGCTCTCGGTGGGAGTAGCTTCCACGGCACTCATGTGGCCGGCACAGTGGCGGCAGCGGACAACCTCACAGGCGTTGTTGGCGTAGCCTTTGGAGCCCGCATTATGCCCTTGAGGGTGCTGGGCCTGGGCGGCGAAGGCTCGGATCTGGATCTGCTCCAGGCGATCCTGTTTGCAGCAGGCCTGCCAAATGATTCGGGAACTCTGCCAGCCAGACGTGCGGATGTGATTAATATGAGCCTGGGTGGCCCCGTCTTTTCCCGGGCGCTGGAGCAGGCGGTTCAGGCGGCGATCGCCGAAGGCGTCATCGTGGTTGCTGCCGCCGGTAACGAATCTTCCTCACAGCCCGTCTATCCGGCAGCCTTTGCGAACGTGGTGTCTGTCTCTGCAGTAGACCCCAACCGGGATCAGGCTCCCTATTCCAATTTCGGGCCCACCGTCGATGTGGCTGCTCCGGGCGGAAACCGCCTCAATGACCTGGATTCAGATGGGTATCCGGACGGCGTCCTCAGTACCTGGGCTGATGACAGCTCGGGCGCCATCGTGAACCGCTATGCTTTTCTGGATGGTACCTCAATGGCAGCTCCGCATGTGGCTGGGGTTGCCGCCTTGATGTCCGGTGTCCGGCGCTCGAACGGGGGGGCTCTGACGCCCGCTGAATTCAACGCTTATCTGGAAGGGGGGGATCTGACTGATGACATTGGTGCGCCGGGGCGTGATGATCAGTTCGGTTATGGACTCATCAATGCGGCCAAGGCCATTGATGCCCTGGGTGAGTTGCCGTTCCCCTCTCTGAGTTCAAGCCCAACCTTGCTGAACTTTCAAAGAACCGGCACACAAGTCCTGACGCTCAACCTGCCTTCCGGTGTGAGTGTGTTATCCGCAACGGTGCGTGACCCCCAGGCCCAGGGCTGGCTCTCGCTGGATGACGCCGGAGAAGGTAACCCGGCAACCTACCGTGTTTCTGTGGACGACAGTGGCCTCGAAACCGGAGTCAGTTATCGTCTGGACATCCGTTTCGAATACACCAGCAGTAACGGGGTGACAAGCGAAAACCGGACACTCACGGTGCCGGTGACTCTGAGCATTGCAGACCCGGATACACAGCAGAGCGCCGGTACCCAGTTCATCCTGTTGTTGGCGCCAGGCGCCACCCAACCGACCGAGATTGCCCTGGCTGATGTCACCGGTGGTGTTTACCCTTTCGCCTTTGACGCAGAAATCAGGCCTGGGGATTACGTGCTGGTCAGCGGCAGTGATCTGGACGGCGATGGCATTATCTGTGATCTTGGCGAGTCTTGTGGCTATTATCCTGTAGGCAGCCGACCCACTGTGTTTACGGTAGACCGATCCTTGCGGG
>JAUIAZ010000052.1 GCA_030427465.1 Gammaproteobacteria bacterium
GAGGCCTGCCCGGATCAACAGGAAGTCCACAACGAATGACAAACAGGATTATCACTATGCGTAGTCATCACACCGGCATCCGCCTTGGTTTTTTTCTGAGCCTCCTGCTGTCTTGCCTGTTGGCAAGTGCACAGGCTGAAACCCTCGATAAGCCCACCATTGAAAAATGGCTGAAAGCGGGGCCCGTGCTGGCCGAGTTTGGCAAGAAGCATCAGGCCGAACTGACCAAGCACGAAATTCAGACTGACCCCATGGACATGTCTGAAAATTTCAAGCCCGAGCGTATGCTGCAGCCGCTGAAAGCCAGTGGTCTCTATGATGAAGCCGAAGACCTGGTTGAGGATTATGGATTCGGTTCTCTTGAAGACTGGGCTCTGACCACCGGGCAGATTGCCAAAGCCTATTTCGCCCTGCAGGCGGGCGATGAAATGCAAAAAATGGCACCGCAAATGGAAGCCCAGATGCAGCAGATGATGCAGGACCCTTCTCTGACGCCGGAAATGAAGGCCATGATGCAGCAGTCCATGAACATGGGGAAAAGCATGATGAAGATGGCTGAGGACGTGCCCGAAGCCGACAAGAAAGCCATTCAGCCCTACCTTCCACAGATCAATAACCTGTTTGAAGAAATGGGGGCAGAAGAGAACCCCTGAGTTCTTCTCCAGGATACCCGCCTCAGCAACCGGGCTATACTGCAGATAGCGGTAGTGGTCTGCAGGCGGGTTCCGATATGACGATTCCTGAGATTGGAAAAAAATGCGCCGGGATATACAGCCCGACCCTTCTGCAGGTCGCTCTCCTGTGCTTCTTGTTTTTTTCCGGCGTGGCCCGGGCTCATCGTGACAGTCCCCATATCGTATTTCTGAACCCCGGTCATGCCCATGAGTCCTTCTGGGGAGATGTTGATCGTTTCATGTCTGCAGCGGCCACGCAGCTGGATCTTCGTCTGACCACTCTTCATGGTGAGAGAGACGTGTTCAAAACGCTCGATCTGGGCACCCGGATCGCCCGGATGGAACCACCACCGGACTATCTCATTCTGGTTAACGAGATGAACTCAGGCCCCCGGCTGATGGAGATTACCCAGAACCTGGATACGCAAGTGATGTTCATACTGAATGATCTCAGCCCGGAAGATAAGGAAGCCCTGAATCACCTGAACGGAGGAGACAGCCGATTGGTTGGCTCTCTCATTCCGGATAACCACTGGGTTGGTTATGAAACGGCGAGAGCTTTGCATCAGAGTTTGCTGAAGCAAGGCAGAAAAGAGCATTACCGCTGGATCGCACTCTCAGGGGACGATGTAACTCCGGCTTCGGTACAGCGGGAGCAGGGTATGCGTGCCTATGTCGGCGAGCATGAAGATCTGACCTTGCTGAATACTGTGTATGCCTACTGGGAGGAAGAGCAGGGTTACCAGGTCACCCGGCAGCTTCTGAAACGCTTTGGTAGTGTGGATGGTATCTGGACTGCCAACGATCACATGGCTTGTGGGGCTATTCGGGCCCTGAAGGAAGCGGCGTGGCGGCCAGGCCATCAAGTGTTTGTCTCTTCGGTCAACAGTTCGCAGAAAGTGTTGGATGCCCTGGAAAGAGGTGTCGTCAGTGCACTGGGTGCCGGCCACTTCATGACAGGCGGCTGGTCACTGGTGATGATCCATGATCATTGGCATCAGCGGCCAGCAGCGGAACAAATTCATTTGCAGCAGCCCCTGTTTCAACTGGTGGAGCCACAGGGGGCCTTTTACCGGATCCTGCGCAGTTCTGACTGGAAGTCCTACCCCTTCTCTCATTTCAGTCGGGTACTGAATACGGATAAATGGCCCGGCTACCATTTTCTGGATCCGACACTGGAACTTCTGGCCCCGACAGCAAAAGCTCCATGAGTCCAGGGCTCACCCCTCTGCGAGTACAAAGCAAAGCTGCTCCGTCGCATCATCGACCGGAAACAGCGTCTCGATCAGAATTTCCTGCGCGGTGATGTTCTGCGGCGCACTGAACGTCGTGATGATGGTCAGAAAGCCCAGCTCCCAGTCATCCTTTTTCAGATGCAAGGTCAGGAAAGGCTCGCTGGTTTCCGAAAAATCCGGTGTGCGCCAGCTTTCGGGAATTCCCGGGTAACTCAGCAAGCGCTCCAGCAGCGCGCTGTGCCGGGCATTGTAGGGTCTCAGAATCGATTCACGATGAATACGCGCCAGCAGCTGGCGTGCCAGTGTATCCCAGTTTTGGATATAGGGCCGTGTCAGCTCCGGGTGGAAGAGCATCTCATACAGATTCACAGGGGGGTTCAGCGCAGCAGGATTGTGTACGAAATGCCGGATCAGTTGCTGCGCCGGACCATTGCTTTTGATCAGATTGTAGCTGGCGTCCATCACCACCATCGGGTAGGGCTCATGCTTTTTCAGCATGCGCTCAACCACCCGCTCTATCGGGCCATTATTACCAGAACCCAGAGGTGCATCGTCAAAGCTGGCATGAAAGCCTGAGGCCGTCAGCAGCGTGTTCTGTTCCCTGAGTGGCACTTCCAGGGTCGCTGCCAGGGTCAGAATCATGTCCCGGCTCGGTCGCGCGCGACCCGTCTCCAGAAAAGAGATATGCCGGGCGGAGACATCCGCGGCCAGTGCCAGGTCCAGTTGGCTGAGGCCCCGGCTTTTGCGCCAGTACTTCAGCAAAGCGGGAAACATCCCGATGGATTTGTCATCTTGTTCAGTCATGGTGCCAGTCTAGCGACTGTATTTCTGGCTGTCGCTTACCTGTGAGGTAATTGCGGGCACCGGGCCTGGCTTCGTAGTCTGGTTAAACCCGGACAACGAGACCAACGACAGAGAGGAACATTGCCATGGACATTTTTCACCAGGCACAGGAATGGGTGGATATCGGCCACAGCCAACTGGCGTACTGGCAGGTGGGTGAGGGGCCAGATCTGGTGCTGGTTCATGGCTGGCCCTTGCATTCAGCCACCTACCGTCACCTGCTGCCGATATTGAGTCAGCATTACCGCTGCCATCTGTTCGATCTTCCCGGTGCCGGCCAGACCCGGACTGGACGTGATGCACCCTTCGGACTCCGGGCCCATGGGGATTCCCTGCTAAAGGGCATCCGTGCCAAAGGCATTGCAAACTATGCGCTGTTGGGCCATGACAGTGGCGCCGCCATCATGCAGTTTGCGGCTTCCCAGGATGCCGCCAACGTTCGTGCCATGATCATGGGCAATACCGAAACGCCCGGTTATCACTCGCAGATGATGAAAATGCTGATGCTCCTGGCACGACTGCCGAAGGGCCCCAATCTGTTTTTCCGCGCACTGGGACTGAAATCCCTGCGTCGCTCAAGCCTCGGGCTGGGCGGCTGCTTCAGCGACCCGGCCTATGGGGAGGGCGAATTCCTTCAGTGGTTCATCGAGCCAATTCTGAACTCCGCCGAAACCCGGGGCTGGCAGGTGCAATTGCTCAAGCATTTCTCGGAGGCGGACATCCGTGCACTCATTGATATCCAGAAGCACAATGAAGTGCCGGTTCAACTGCTGTGGGGGGCTCAGGATCGCTACTTTCTGCTCGAAGATGCCCGAAAGATGCAACAGCGTTTCCAGGGCCCGAGCGAGATGCAGGTGCTGCCGGAAGGCAAATTGTTCCTGCATGAAGATCACGCCGACTGGTTCGCCCGGCATGCGCTGGCCTTCCTGGGGCAGTATGTCGCCTGAACAGGTTTTTACTGGCGGGAGCCGGTATCCGGTTTGAAGGATTTGGACTGGATACCATGCTTTTTCAGCAGGGTTTGCAGATAGGAGCGATTCATCTCCATCTGCTTTGCCAGTTTGATTACGCTGCCCTGGGTCAGACGCAGACCGTCTTCAAGCCACTGTTTCTCAGCGGCGTCCCCCGCCTGCTTCTTGGCTTCGCTCAGAGTGCCCGGCGTGATGGATTGTGGTGCGCTGCGACCTGGGGTGTCGTCGGTTGATGGTTGGACCTTACGCACATTCTCGGGCAAGTGACGAATCTCGGCGATTTCATCGGCGAGACAGGAAAGCCGATACATGAGGTTTCTCAGCTCGCGGATATTACCCGGGTAGTGGTACTGGTTCAGAAAGGTCTGCAATGACTGGCTCAGACGCAGGGGCTCGCGTTTCAGGTTATCGGCTGCCTCCCGCGCGTAATAATCCAGGAGCAGGGGGATTTCATCGCGGCGTTCGCGCAGAGGTGGCAGCGTGGCATGAATGACGCCCAGACGATAGAACAGATCTTCGCGGAAACCGCCCTCAGCAGACATGCTGGCGAGGTCACGGTTGGTGGCGGCGATGACCCGCACATCGATAGAAATAACCTGGTCTGAGCCGACCCGTTGCAATTCGCTGGATTGCAGCACACGCAGGAGTTTTACCTGCCCGGAAAGCGGCAATTCGCCAACTTCATCCAGAAAAATGGTTCCCCCGTCGGCACTCTCGAAGCGCCCCTTACGATCTGAACTGGCTCCGGTGAAAGCCCCTTTCTTGTGACCGAAGAGTTCGGATTCGATCAGGTTCTCCGGAATGGCGCCGCAGTTGATGGACACAAAGGGTTTGTCGGTCCGCAAGCCATTGGCATGAATGACCCGGGCAAACAGTTCCTTACCGGTACCACTTTCTCCCTCGACCAGAATCGGTAGATCGGTAGGTGCCGCGCGACGCACGATTTCCAGGGCTTCCAACAGTCCGGGGCTTTCCCCCAACACGCCCTCGAAGCCGAGCGAATCATAGCTGGCGCGCCGTGCGGACGGGCGTCTCGCAGCAGTCTCTGTATCGGCCGCGGCATCGGCTTGCTCTGGTATGGCCTGGCTGTCTTTGCGGTTTTCGCTGCCTCCTGTCGTTGCCTGATCAAAGCGTTGATCCACGGCACTGGCACGTGACATCAGCAACATGCGGCTACGCAGGGTGTTGAGTTCATCGAGAATCTGACGAATCGCACGCTCATCCAGAGAACTGCTAAGGCGCAGACGCGAACGCAAAACTTCAATGCGTTCAATCAGTTCCCCGTACTCGGGCAGGGTCTGCTTGCTGAAACTGAAAGGCTTCATGATTTGTCTGCCGGTGCAATCTGTTTGGTAACCAGTTGTTCGTACATCCCCCCTGCGGCCAGCAGCGTGTCATGGGTTCCCTGTTCCACGATGCTGCCATTGTAGAGCACCAGAATCTGGTCCGCCCGCATGATGGTGCTCAGACGATGGGCAATGACCAGCGTGGTACGCCCTTCGACGATGCTGTCCATATTGCTCAGAATATTACTTTCAGACTGTGCGTCCAGTGAGGAAGTCGCTTCATCCAGAATCAGGACTTTGGGGTCGCGATAGAGGGCTCGTGCGATACACAGGCGCTGAATCTGGCCACCAGAGAGACCCACACCACGCTCACCCACCGCCTGCTGATAACCCAGAGGCAGTTGACTGATGAAATCATGCGCATCGGCCAGCTGCGCAACTTCCATCACGCGTCGGCGGTCAGGATCGGGGTCACCGGCGGCAATGTTCTCTTCAATGGTGCCCTTGAACAGAAGGTTGGCCTGCATGACATAACCGATCTGGGCGCGGTAGCTCTGCTTCTCAATTGCATTCATGTCATAGCCGTCCACAGTCAGTTTGCCTTCAGAGACGGGATAAAAGCCCATCAACAATTTGGTCAGGGTGGATTTGCCCGAACCGCTGAGGCCCACCAGCGCCACCATCTGGCCCGGTTTTATATCCAGGCTGACATTCTGCAGGATGTAGGGGCTGTTTTCGTGGTAGCGGAAGTAGACGTTCTCAAACCGGAAGTCGCCGGCCATTTCCGGAAGCACAACCTGCTGACTCAGCGATTTCGCATCCTGCTCAGGGGGAACATCCAGCACGTCTCCCAGGCGCTCCATGGCCACCAGTGCAGAGTGCATTTCATCCCAGACACCCACGAGCGCCATCAAGGGGCCCATGACCGAGGTGGCCAGCATGTTGAATGCGACCAGTTGGCCGACGCTGAACTCCTGGTCAATGACCATGGTGGCGCCCAGGTAAAGTACCGCCACCGTGCCGCCGATATTCAGCAACTGGCTGGCAAATCCGACCAGCGTCTGGAAGCCCTGGGCCTGGTACTGAACATTCAGCGCGTCGAGATATTTCTTTTCCCACTTCAGGCGGACTTCCCGCTCGATCCCCATGCCTTTGACGGATTCCGCCAGACTGACTGCTTCCATCAGCACCGCTTCGGCCTCGGTACTACTGTTGAAGGTTTCGCGGCTGTACTGCTTCATCTTGGGGGTGATAAAAAATACCAGGAGGAAAAGGGGAATGATGAAAGCCAGGAGGATCAGCGTCAGTTTGACGTTGTAGAGGAACATCACGCTGAGGTAGACCACGACCATGATGGTGTTAAGGATGGTTCCGGAAACCTGGGTCGTCAGGAACTGACGGATGGTCTGATTTTCCTGAAACCGGGCAATGATGTCCCCGGCGCGGCGATTGGCAAAGAAGGCCACTGGGAGGGCGAGCGTGTGCTTGAAAAAGTGCGACATCATGGCGAAGTCAATACTGCGCGTCATGTGTTGCGACAGATAGTTGCGCACGGCCGTAGAAACCTGGGCAAACACCTGGCTCAGCACCAGGGCGATGATCAACACATTCAGCAGATGCAGGTTCTCATGAACCACGACCCGATCCAGCACGTTCTGGGTGATGACCGGTGGCAGCAGGCCCAGCAGCTGAATGACCAATGCCGCGACGAACAGGTGTCCGACGGTTTTGCGGTGAGGGCGCACGTAGGTGAAAAAGCGGGACCAGGGCGACTGGCCGGTGGCCTGCTCCTGTGCCAGTTCGCCCGGTGTCAGGGTCAGACAGGTACCGGACCAGCTGCGGTTGAACTCATCGACTGTGAGCTTGCGGAAACCGGGCCCCGGATCGGCGACCCAGACATGCTCGTCTGATAGGCCATAGACCACCACAAAGTGATAACCCTCCCAATGGGCGATGAAGGGCAGTTTCAGATCCTTCAGGCCATTAAAGGTGGTTTCCAGGCCGCGCGTGTGGAAACCGAGATTCTCGGCGACGCGGGCGATGTTTTCCAGGTTGGCACCCTCACGGGTCACCCCGATCATGTCGCGCAGTTTGCCGACACTGAGCTTGAGGCCGGCCTGCTGGCAGATCATCGCCAGACAGGCGGCGCCACAGTCCATCTCCTCGGCCTGCTGAATCAGCGGGAAGCGTTTGATGACCTGCTCTCCGCGTTTGGGTTGAGTCGCAAGGTCTACCTGGGCTTTGGGCGCTGACAGCGCCTGAAGACGCTGCTGGCGGGCCAACTCTTTGTCGAGAAACGCGATTCGCTCCTCAATCACCGTCTTGAGTTTCGGGTTGGCTTCAACGATCTGGCGTACCGTGTTCTCCGGGAGGACAAACAGGGTCACATCACGGGTTGCTACCACGGAAGCCATTTGCGCCTGTCGCAGCAAACAGGCTTTTTCCCCGAAAATTTCCCCGGCCTTGAGTCGGGCCAGCTCGAAATAATCCTCACTCTGGGTATCGGACGGGTCGGTGTCCTCAGATTTGGCCACCCGCACGCTGGCCTCACCCTGTCGAATCACATAAAGACGCCGGTCAGCGGTGCTGCCCTGTTCCAGAATGGTGCTGTTGGCCGGCAGATTCTTGATACCGACACTCGCTACCAATTCAGCCATGGCGTCCGCATCCAGACGCCCACGCAGATCGAAGAGCTGGCCCACCAGCCCACCCAGCGTATTGATCGCTGCCATGCTGGCCATGAACTCGCGCGCTTTGGGGTTTTCCTTGAAGATCGGTTCAAAGGCGGCTGCGGGGAACAGAGCCAGTGTGCCGGTGGATGAGGCTCTCACGCTATACTCGCTGTGCTGTTCGCGCAGTATTGACAGCTCGCCGAACACGGCGCCGGTCTTGCGGGTATCCAGGCTCTGTTCTTTGTCTCCCCGATCATCCACCAGACGGACACGGCCCTTCACCACGAGGTAGAGTCCCTGAACCTTTTCGTCACTACCCAGCAGCCGGCTGCCCAGTTTGAAGGGAATCAGCCGGGCCTGGCTGGCCAGCCAATCCTTCTGGGCATCGGATAATTGGGAAAGGAAGCTGCTGACGGCAATCGCTTCTTTCACGCTGTTGTCTGCTGGGCTCTCCACGCTGGGGCTTCCTTAATCAGATCTGAACCTTGAGTTCCTGGGCTTTCGATTCCAGCCACTCGTTGTACAGCACCTTTTCAATCATTTCCGTGGTGCTACCCTCCAGCCTGGCATTTACACGACTGTCGACCTGGAAGATCTCCCAGGGGCCGGAGCCGCTGTTATCGATGGGGCCAACGACATCACCGGGTTGGGCATTGAAGAGTTTGGCTTCCAGCGCGGGTGGCAGCTGACCTCGCAATACCCGTCCCACGGTACCGCCACTCTGTGCCGACTCGGACGTCGAGTATTCGCGTGCCAGGTCAGCAAAAGTCTCCTCTCCCTCGGCCAGCAGGGAGAGGATTTCCTTGGCCTGTTCTTCGTCGTCGATCACCATGTGGCTGAGTTCAACCGCATCAAAACGCGGCGCATTGAGTTTGAAGTAGTCTTCAACAGCGGTGGCGGACTGAACCTGCTGACGCATTTTGTCAGCCAGCAACTGGTCTTCCAGATAGGCTTCGTAATCATCCAGGCTGGCACCGGCATCATCGAGAAACTCATTGGCGTCAACTGCCCGGTGCAGACCCAGTGCCCGGCGGTTGTCATCGGCACTCGTCTGCAGCTCTTCAAGGCTCGCAGACATTCCCGCCTTGCGGGCCGCACAGGCCGCCATTTTTTCCTTGATGAAATCTTCCACCACCTGAGAGAAGCGTCCTGAGAGCTTGAGCCAGATGATCAGATCTTCCGCACTGAACGTAACGTTATCCACTTTTGCGATGTCCATGATGTGCTCCTTGGTTTCTTCAACCGCAGGTTGTGTTTAGCGACCGAGCCCCCGTAAAGGGTCCAGCGCCAGATCAATAAAGCGTCGTTGTCGTACCACCACTTCCGCCGTTGCCCCCATGCCATAGGTCAGGGTGATATCCCCCTGGGGCGTTGCCATGCTATCCCGGGCCAGAGAAACGCGGCCGACATAAGCCGGTGACTCGGCACGATCCCCCTGAGTCGCCGTCGGGGCGATATATTCCAGACGCCCGTCTATGGAGCCATAAGTCCGATAGGGGAAGGCATTGAATTTGAGTTTGACCGCCTGCCCCGGCAGCAGGAAGCCACGGTCTTTTTCCGCGATGCGGACCTCAACCAGACGTTCAGCACCGGCAGGCGCAATGGCCACCAAGGCCTGGCTGGACTGTACCTTGGCGCCGCGCTGGCGGCTGGCGACTTCCGTGACCACACCATCAACCGGAGCCAGAATTTTCAGGAAGTTGTCCTGATCAAAATTGGCAAAGCTCAGTCGGTCGGCTGCTTCAGCAGCCAGTTCAGCACTGCGCAGCTTGAACTCGACCTTGGCTTCCTCATCACTCACTTCGCGCTGCGCCGTGGCCTGCTGGACACCCAGTTCGGCGACTTCCTGTTGCAGGCCGGAAAACTCGGAATCCGCATTGGCAATCGCCTGATTCACTTCGAATTCCAGGGTGGCCAGTTTGGCTTCGGCGGAACGGCGCTGTGACTGGGCATCCAGATACGCATCGGTCTTCTGTCTGACCTGATCGCGGGAAACCCCCCCTCCGCCGGGCAGGCTGGCCAGTCGCTGATAGCGCTCTGCTTCGAGACGGGCCGAAGTCTCTGCTCGTTGAGCCTGTTCCAGACTGACCCGAGATTCGGCCAGGCGCGCGCGCTGGGCTTCGGTGACGCTGCGCAGGCCTTCTGCCTGACGCCGCTCGAGTTCTTTAGACTTGGCTGCCAACTTCGCATCCAGGGCTTCCGCTTTCTGTTGCAGCAGAGCGCGTTTCTGCGGAAAGGCAGCGGCTTCCTTGCGAGCTTCATCCAGCTTCAGCCGTGCTTCCAGGGCCTGACTGGCAGCCTCGATGGCACCACGTGCGCGGATTCTGGCAAGCAGGTCACCAGCCTGCACGGGTGCACCAACTTCCACATACATGTCGCGCAGCTCGCCATCCAGGGGTGCATAAACCTGACGCAGATCTTCTTTGGGAACCAGTGTGCCCTGGGCTTCCACGATCACGTCGGCACGGGCAAAAAATGCCCAGATCAGTGCGCTCACAATGATGCCAGCGATCAGCAGGTTCAGAGCCAGCATGAGTCGGGAGGGACTGGCCAACAGAACGTCGATTCCCTCCTTGTCATGCTCATAGAGCGACTGATGCAGGCTCGGGAGATCAGTTTTGGTGGTTTTTCTGGCCATGAGTCAGTTCCCCATTGACGGCAGCAGTGCCAGCTTGGCGTCCACTACCGGGACATCGATGACCCCGCGCAGACTGGCCAGTGCCTGTCGTTGCCGGGTCACTTCGCGTGTCAGTGTCTGATCCAGTTCGGTGACGGCGCGACGCTGTTCCTCTGAGAGGAAGAACTGCAGCCGCTGAGCCTGCGCCAGCTCGGAGGCAGCCTGCCGCAATCCGCTGGCCCGCTGCCTGAAGGTGCTGGATACCCGGGATTCCAGCCGCAGGGTGCTGTTGATACCTGAACGGTTTTCATAGTCTTGCCAATGGCGACTGGCTTTGTCCAGATGTGCCTGAGCCAATTCACTGGCCAAAGCCTCGCTGCCTTCGAGCTCGTCGGTCAGACGCCGTCGCAGCCATTGATCTTCGTCAGCATCCAGACGCTGGTAAAGGTGACTGAGTTGGCTCAGATAGTCAGGCGCACGTGGCTGACTCTGCAGACGGATGTAAGCGTCCCATTTTGATTGCCATTCGCCCTGTTGCCGGATTGCCGACGCTTGCCAGGGGCTTTCTGGAATCGTCTCGAGTATGCCCAGGGCTTCTTCGACCTGACCGGCTTGCCAGGCTTTTACAGCGTTTTGGTAGGCTTCAGCTGAGGGCCACAGGTGGTTTGATGCGGCGACCCGTTCATTGGCGGATTCCTGAAAAGGCGGGGTGAGAAACGCCAGCTCGCCCTGGAGGCGCTGATAGGCACTCAGGTCATGGGAAGCAAGTACCGCAAGTAATTGCCGGTACTGATCCAGGTCTGCCTGAAGTTCAGCGATGCCTATTACCTCGGGATAGTCTCTCGTGAATCGCGACAGGGTCTGCTCCAACTGATCCAGCTGCTGGTTGCGTAAGTGGTTCTGCACATCCTGCTTGAGTTCCTTGATGGCCGGTAACAGAGTGGCATTGAGGCTGCGCAGATGGCGCAGATCACTCAGTGCCTGTGTGCGAATCTCGGCAATGGCCGGAAAGCGTTCTATCAACGCGCTCAGGGTGGGGTTGTACTGGCCGGGACCAATGCTTGAGGCGGCCGGATGATTCAGCAAAGACGCCAGTTGGGATTCATCCTGGTAGAGTTGCACGCTCGCTTCAGGTTCCTGCTGCAGCACAGTTCGGCTTTCGCGCAGATCGGTCAGCCACAGCAGCAGTACCCGGGTTTCCGTACCGCTGGGTAACCCGCTTTCTTCAACCGTTGCCTCCAGTTCAGCCCTGGCCTCAGACCACTGGGACTGAGTCAGCCGTGCAATCCAGGCGGGCACAGTGACTTGCTGCCAGGCTTGTAACAGCAGTTCCTGCGCGTGGTCATCTTCGGGATTGGCCGTGGCATAAGTCCTGGCCAGACTGAGTGCCTCAATCGCCTTATCCTGTGCCATCAGGGCTTCGATTCGTTCGTCCGGCCCCTCCTGCAGAGACCCAATAAGAGCGATCAGCAGCAAGAGGGCGACGCCAAATCCGGACAGGATCCACTTGCGCTGACTGGGCGCCAGTCGCGCGATGAGTTGCGCAGGGCTGGGCGACGAGGATTCGGGCCCGGAGATAGCATCGGATGTTGGCTCTGAGCTTGCGTCAACGGTTCCTGATGTGCTGCTGCCCGGACCGGATTCGCAGTAAATGTCGAGGAAGGATTCGGCCCGCGAAACCAGGATGGTACCCTGCGGCAGGTCAGAGTCGGCAGAATTCGGCCCCTGGTCTTTATTCTGCGCCAACGCGATGATTTCTACCTTGAAGACCAGCTCACGGTGCCCGAAAGCCAGGTGGTCGCCTTCGCTGACCTTGCGCACACTGCCGCGTTGCCGATCACCATTCAGCCAGGTACCGTTGGTACTGCCGAGATCTTCGATATGCAGTGACCCTGCCTGTGAGAAGAGTTGCGCATGCCGCCGCGAAAGAAAGCGATAGCGCTCCGGCTCGCGGTCCGCCAGAAAGGAAAAAGCGGCTTGCTGTTTGCCGATCAGGAAGGGGAACTGGCTGATTTTCAAAGGGGGCAAGGCCTTGATATCTCCCTGTGGCCAGAGCATGACTTCGAAAGTGGGTTCGTTCTCTGACCCCGAAGGGTCAAAGCTGTATTCCAGCTCTTCACTGAAGCGGATGACATCATCGGCGTTTAAACGAACAGGGTCGCTCCCGATAATCTGACCATTGAGTTGGCAACGGGGTGGCTGGTTCAGATCGATCAGGAACCAGTGATTCTGATCCTTGAACAGGCGCGCATGTCGCTCAGACAGCTTGGCGCGAAGCGCCTCGGGCAGTGACTCCAAAGACGGTTCTTCGCAGCCAATGGCCAGCAGCGCCCCCTTGCAGGGCAGGGAGGGATAGTGCGCCGAAGATGCTCTCAATACCGCCATCAGCTATGGGCCTCGTCACGGATTGCGGGTTCCAGGGGCCAGCCACCCCCCATCGCTTTGTACAGCGTGATGGTATCGCTGAGGATCTGTTGCCGGTTGCGCAGCAGGGATTGGCGCACGTCCAGCAGGCGGCGCTCGGATTCGAAGACTTCCAGTTGGGTGGCAATTCCCTCTCTCAACTGCGCCCGCACCTGTTCGGCCACAGTCTCCAGATGACTGGCTTCTTCCTCCAGTTGAACCCGCTGAGCCCGGCGTGCTGACAGGTTGACCAGTGCATCTTCCACTTCCCGGAATGCCTGCAGAACACTCTTGCGGTACTGCTCTTCCGCGGTTACCGCGCTGGCACGGCTGCTATCGATGCGAGCCTGCGTATCCGGGTCGAACAGGGGAATGGAAATGCTGGGTGTCAGGCCATAAGTCGCTGATTGCACCAGCTGATTCAAGGTGGCGCTCGCCAGATCGCCGCCACCCTGGGCATTGGCGGTCAGGCTGATGGAGGGCAGCTGCGCGAGGCGGGCCTGCCCGAGCAGCTGATGCGCTTCCAGAACCCGATACTCCGCCGCCAGTATATCGGGCCGACGTCTCAGCAGCTCGGCAGGCAGGCCGCCGGGAACCGGCATGTCCTGAACGGCTTGATCGAGCGTGTCGGCTGGCAAGGAAAAGGTGCCGGCCGGCTTTCCGAGCAAGGTCGCCAGGGCGTTTTCCGTGACCTGTCGCTCGCGCTGAAGGTCGATCAGACTACGCTGCAGAGAGTTCAGTTCTGCCTGCTGTCGGGATACTTCTTTTGAAGAGAGTAGCCCCTCCTGATACTGGAACTGATAGATCTGCAGAATCTGTCGGGCATCTTCCAGCGCCTTTTGCTGCATCTGAATCTGCTCGTCGAACTGACGAATCAGGAAGTAGCTGCTGGCAACGCTGGCGGCGGTATTCAGGTGCGTGGCACGCCAGTCCGCAGCGCTGGCCTCATAGGCAGATTCCTTGGCCTTTACGCCTTCCTTCAATTTTCCCCACAGATCGATCTCCCAGGACAGCTCAGTCTGTGCCTGATAGCTGCGGGTGGTTTCCACATTCTGTGTCATGGGGTTGCGCGCGGCTCGAACCGGCGTGGATAGCCCGGCATTCAGTGAGGGGAGGCGAGCCGCTTCGACCTGTCCGATCGCAGCACCCGCCTCATCCAGCCTGGCCATTGCAATCCGGAGGTCACTGTTTGCCATGAGCGCTGAATCTACCAACTGGTTCAGCGTTTCATCACCAAAACCTGCCCACCATTGTGGATCAATGTCGGCGCTGCTTCGTGCAAGCCCCTCGGCCCCCTGCCATTCGGTTTTCACGGGCATTGTTTCCAGCGCGGGTTGGCTGGGCTGGAGCGGCGAGCAGGCGGTGAGACCCAATAGGCCAAGCAGCAGAGCACCTGATACAGATAGGCGAACTATAGTAAGTCGAGCTGAGCGGCCGGGAGTCCGGTGAGTCATCGTCTGCAAAGCATCCTGCTTCATATTGTTCATTATTTGACTCCCATTATATGGAGGAAAAGAGATGGAGGGAAAGCCATCGCTGTCATGAGCATCTTTGAACAAGCTGGGAGCAAGATCAGTACCAGAGGCTGGCGATCGTTGGTGCTTCTGGCCTGAGTTCAGATTGAGCGGTAAATGTCTGTCAAAAAAAGTCTTTCATTGGAAAACGTTTTGGGCGGTAAAGTTTTTATTTATCCAACGAATGCTGGGCATTGAGTGCTTAAGTGATCTTGAATGGTCTGCGCCTATTGAGATCGATCTTATATAAAACTGTTTAAAAACAGCTGTCTGCTGGTTTTCCGATGATTTATTTTCAAGACAAGGGGAATCTGGCACAGCCCTCGCATTATAAGAATCAAGGCAGACGGGAGGCAGGTTGCTCGCAAAGCTTCAGACGAAGACGCACCGGCCCAATCCGTTCAAACAGCGAAATGGAACTGAGGAGAAACAAGACATGGCCAAGATTACCCTGAACGACCTTGAAGTGAACCGTGAACTGGACAAGCAGGCATTGAGTCGGGTGACCGGTGGCTGGTGGTGGCTGTATCAGCCAGTAACCAGTTACTACTACAACCCCTTTGTCTACAGCATGCAGTCATCCTGGGCCAGCCGGGGCATGATGATGGACACCCAGCACAACAACTTCATCGACTTCCTGCGTTCATAAGTGACGCAGGAACACTCCAACAAAGCTGTTAACTCAGTGGGATGAGGCCGCCTTCCGGGCGGCTTAATTTGTGGGTTGGAGTATCTGAACGTTTGAGTCGTTTCTTACCGGTGGAAGGGTTCGCCAGGGCTTGCCATCGCAAATGGCATAATTGAGGCAGTCGCTCGTACAGCCTCGACAAGGCAATCTGGGTGCGCTGTCTGCGCTCTTGCTTTTCCCGGTATTCTCTGGTTGCTGGTTCTGAGACAAAGTCATGGCTCCATTGGAAACAGTGGTACGATTCTTGAGAAACTATACGTTTGGCTCAGGGCGCCGGTTCAGGCGTCCATTGCTATCTTCACTGTTGGCTTCTTGGGGCAGCCGCCGCGCACCTCTGCCAATACCGGATGGCCGCCGCAGCTGTCTTTAACCACGCCACCGCCCCCGTGCATGCCTCTGATGGCCAAAACACACCCGCTCAGGGGCAAAGTGATCAAGCCCAGCAGTAAGGCGTGAAATTTATTTTCTTGGTCAGCATCATCTCTTCCCCCCAGATACTATAGGCTCTCGGTAAACACTATCTCGCGAGACGAATTCCCGAAAACATCCAACGCTGTGAGGGGCCGAAGAAGTTCCGGTAGCTGTGACGATAGTGGCCAGCGGGTGTGGCGACACAGCCGCCTCGCAGGACAAACTGGTTGCACATGAACTTGCCATTGTATTCAGCGGCCATGCCAACGAAGGGTTTGAAGCCGGGGTAGGCGGAATAATGGCTGGAAGACCAGCACCAGAGTTGCCCCGTGGGCTCTGCGGCAGATAGCGGATGGTAGAGAGTGGATGGCCTGTGTTTCGATGGCAGGCTTTCCTGAAGGGAATGCTCCAGTTCAAATTCGGTGGGCAGTCGGCATTGGCGCCATCGGGCAAAGGCGTCGGCTTCGTAATAACTCACATGGCATACGGGTGCATTCGGGTCGAGTTTCTGCAGGC
>JAUIAZ010000413.1 GCA_030427465.1 Gammaproteobacteria bacterium
ATCCACCGGAGATGTGGGTGTCATCTGTTCATTCGGCGCAGGCTACTCCGCAGGGTCGGTGCTCGTGAGAAGACTCGCATGACCCTGATTGGCAGAATACTGGCCCTTATGCTGGTTCTGCTGGCATCGGATACCCATGGCAGGGAGCATGCCCGTGACCCCTATGAGAAGTACAACCGGTACCTGTTCGAGTTTAACCAGACCATCGATACTTACCTCCTGAGGCCGGTGGCGGTAGGTTACCGAAACGTGATGCCAGGCTTTGCCAGCCGGGGCGTCACCAACTTTTTCTCAAATCTGCGTGATGTCCCCACACTGGCCAACCAGGTGCTGCAGCTGAAACACCGTGAAGCCGCCAAGACTTCTTCCCGGCTTATTTTCAACACTGTCTTCGGGGTGGCCGGGCTGATCGATGTGGGTACAGAATGGGGGCTTCCGATGGTCAAGGAAGATTTTGGTCAGACCATGAACTTCTATGGGGTCCCCGAAGGACCCTATGTAATGCTGCCACTGCTTGGGCCGGCAACTGTAACCGATGCCATCGGCCGCATTCCGGACGCGTTCGTTGATCCGCTGGTTGAGATCGCTGCACCGGAAAGCTACGGGGTGGCTGCAGTCAAGGTGGTGGACACCCGGGCTGGCGTCATACCTGCCGAAAACCTGATTGTCGGAGATCGTTACGAGTTCGTCCGCAATGCCTATTTGCAGGCCCGGACCTATCAGGTCAATGATGGCAAGGTAGAGGAAGACCCCTTCCTTTCCGATGATTTTGAGGACTACTGACCTTTCATGAGCCGTAAATATTTTGGTGCCAAAAAGAACAAGTACCGGCGTGTCATGGCAGAGGCCCGTGATTATTCCACCTGGCGCGATGCGGCGCTGGAGCTGGACTATCTGGAAGGCAATGTCGAGTGGAAGGAAAGCTATGTCTCTGACTTTTACAACTATGAGCTGATTTACGACCGGCTGATGGAGTTGCGCAATGCGCATCAGAGAAGCGACTTCAAGACCCTCATGCGCAGTCTTCGTGAAGGCCTCCATCACGATCTGGGTAACCTCGGGAATCCCCGGCTCTACAACCGAAGTCATGTGGGCACCAAGCACCTGATTGAAGAGTATGTCAACCAGGTCTGCGACTCGATCGATTTCATCTGCAGCAGTGAGTTCCCGGAACTGCCCGCGCGTCAGAAGCTGGATTTCTTCAAGGATACTTCGCTGAGTTTTGGAAGACCCGCGCTACTGCTTAGTGGCGGAGCCTCTCTGGGCCTCTTCCATGTGGGAGTCGTCAAGGCCCTCTGGGAGCGCGGTCTGTTGCCGCGTGTGATTGCCGGCAGCAGTGTCGGATCCATCATTGCGGCCATGTTGGGTTCGCACACGGATGATGAGCTGCCTTCGGTGTTCGACCCGGCCCGTCACAACATGAAAGCCTGGCGCTGGCTGGGACTCTGGAGCGGCGTTAGCGGAAAGGGCTTCATGGACATCAGGCAACTGGAGAAAGTCCTGCGCAGCAATATTGGCGAGTACAGCTTTCAGGAGGCCTATCAACGTTCGGGCCGGAGCATCAATGTGACAGTATCGCCGACCCATCAGCACCAGAAAGCCCGTCTGCTGAGTGGTTTTACCTCTCCCTATCTGCTGATGTGGAGTGCTGCGCTGGCCTCCTCGGCTGTTCCGGCGATTTTTCCGCCCGTACAATTGATGAAGAAGGATCCGGAAGGAAGAACCATACCCTACATGCCCAAGCTGCGTTGGGTCGACGGATCGGTTGTGAGCGATCTGCCGGTTGACCGGCTGATGCACTTGTACGACATCAACTTCACCATCGTCAGCCAGACCAACCCGCATATTGCGCCTTTCCTGAGAACGGATGGCAGTCAGGAAGAATGGTCATGGATGGGCCTGCCCTGGAAAGCGGCCAAGGCGGAAATGCGTTTCCATGGCAAAGCGGTGTTTAACAGCCTGCGACAAGCCAGCGATTTCGAGTTGTTGCGTCAGGTCAGCGGGCATGCCTATACCATCCTTGCACAGCGTTATCAGGGAGATGTTACTGTGGCTCCCAAGTACACACCCTGGCACTTCAGTCGGCTACTGAAAAATCCCACCACAGAAACCGCTCAGCGCCTGATTCTGGAAGGTGAACGGGCTACCTGGCCGAAGATTGCCATGATTCGCTCACACAGCAAGATCAGTCTGGCTCTCGAAAAGGCGGTGGCGACTCTGAAGGCGAGAGTGAGTGGAAAAAAGCCTGATCTGCGGGTGATAGGTCAGTCCTGATCCATGTACGAGAAATTTTTCGGTCTCAAGGAAAACCCCTTTTCCATCGCGCCTGACCCGCGCTATCTGTATATGAGTGAGAAGCATCGCGATGCACTCGCTCATCTGCTATACGGAATTGAGCGAGAGGGGGGGGTGGTGGTGCTCACTGGCGAGGTGGGTACCGGCAAGACTACGCTTTGTCGCTATTTCCTGCAGAAAATCCCTGACAATGTAGAGCTGGCTTTTATCCTTCATCCGCGACTCACGGCCCGTGAACTGCTCAGTGCCATCTGCGATGAATTCGGCATTGTGGTAACCGAAACCTTCAATACCAAGTCGCTTGTCGATGCGATACATGACTTTCTGCTCAAAAAGCATGCCCAGGGCGTTCACCTGGCCCTGCTGATTGACGAAGCCCAGAACCTGGCGCCGGATGTTCTGGAACAGTTGCGGCTGTTGACCAACCTGGAAACGGATCGCAAGAAACTGCTACAGATCATTTTGCTGGGGCAGCCGGAACTGCGCGACCTTCTTGCCCGGGAAAATCTGCGGCAGCTGGCCCAGCGTGTAACGGCGCGCTACCATCTGGACGCCTTGTCGCGCGTCGATGTCAAAGCCTACGTTAGCTACAGGCTGTCTGTAGCCGGTTGCAGCCGTCCGATTTTCACCGATGCGGCCCTGAAAAAGGTTTATCAGCTTTCCGGGGGCATTCCCCGCCTGATCAACCTGATTGCCGATCGGGCTCTGCTCGGGGCTTACAGCGAACACCAGGACAAAGTCACCCCAGACCTGGTCAAACAGGCCTCCAAAGAGGTGGGATTCCT
>JAUIAZ010000414.1 GCA_030427465.1 Gammaproteobacteria bacterium
ACCAGTGCCGGGTCAATTTCAAGATACAGCACGAAAGCCGGATGCCTTCCATGGTAAAGCACATCCTGATAGGCCTGTCGGATAGCATGCGCCACCAGTCGATCCCGGATCACCCGGCCGTTCACGAAGAAATACTGCAGATCGGCCTGACTGCGGGAAAACGTAGGCTTCGCCACCCAGCCGCGCAGGAGCAGGCCGGAAGCCTCGCGCTCGACCCGGACTGCACTTTCCACAAAGGGCTCACCGCACAGGGACGCCAGTCTGCGCCGCTCAGAGGCCTCATCACTGACAGGCCTGACCTGGTGAATGATGCGCTGGTTATGCCGCAGCGTAAACGCCACAGTAGGCCGGCTCAGAGCCTGGCGTTTGACCACTTCTTCCAGGTGATTGAACTCGGTTCGCTCGGTTCGCAAGAACTTGCGACGCGCCGGTGTGTTGTAGAAAAGATCGGTCATTTCCACCGTGGTTCCCGGCACCGGAGGAGCAGGCTTGATCACCGGTTCGAGGTCACGCCCTTCTGCGCTGACCTGCCAGCCTTCGGTCTGGCCTGGCGGGCAGGAAGTCAGCGACAGCCTGGAAACCGACGCAATGCTCGCCAGCGCCTCGCCCCGAAACCCCAGCGTGGCAACTGCCTCCAGATCATCCAGGGTATTTATCTTGCTGGTGGCATGCCGGGCCAGAGCCAGCGAAAGGTCTTCCTTGCCGATGCCGCCGCCGTTATCACGGATGCGGATACGCTTGACGCCACCTTCCTCAGCTTCGATATCAAGTTGGGTAGCCCCTGCATCCAGTGCATTTTCCACCAGTTCCTTGACCACAGAGGCAGGCCGCTCGACGACCTCCCCTGCCGCAATCTGATTGGCGAGTCTGGGGCTGAGAGAATGAATTCGGGACATTTTACTCCTGTGGCGCCCGGAAGCATCAGGAGGCGGGAATCACCAGCACCTGCCCGACAAACAACGTATCCCGGGTCAACCCGTTGGCCTGTTTCAATGCGGAAACGCTGATGTTATTACGTGCGGCTATGGCACTCAAGGTGTCACCCGAAGCTGCCTTATAGGTGAACTTGCCCAGAGCGCGCTTGCGGGCGGCTAGAACCGTGCCCGGAGGGGGGCTGGTTTCGAAGTAGTTGGAAACGCCTTTGCGAATCGCTTCCGCCATGGATTCCTGATAATCCCTGCTGGCGAGTTTGCGGGCTTCGTCCGGGTTGGAGATAAATCCGGTTTCCACAAGAATGGAAGGAATGTCGGGCGACTTCAGGACCACGAAACGGGCGCGCTCCACGCGCTTCTTATGCAGCTTGCCGACATGCTTCATGGACTTGAGAATGGCGTCACCCACTTCCAGACTGGCCTTCATGCTGGCCGTCATGGAAAGATCCAGCAGCACTCCTGCCAGCACCTCATCTTTGTCATCCAGAGACACTCCAGTCAGCCCGCCAATGAGATCTGCCTGGTTTTCACGAGCTGCCAGCCAGCGAGCCGCCTCACTGGTTGCGCCATTATTTGAGAGGGCGTAGACCGAGCCACCACGGGCCTTGGGATTGGCAAAAGCATCCGCATGCACGGAAATCATCAGGTCGGCATTATACTCACGGGCCAGCCGGGTGCGTTGGCGCAGAGCCAGGAAATAGTCACCAGTGCGTGTAAGCTTGGCTTCGTAGCCCGGCATCTGGTTAATCAGCGTCTGCAGCCGCCGCGAAATCTGCATGACAACGTCTTTTTCGCGCACTTTTCTGGGGCCGAGAGCACCCGGATCCTTGCCGCCATGGCCCGGATCAATCATCACCCGGATGTTTCGCGGTGTCGCCCCCGCAGTTTCGGAATCCAGCGTCCGCTTGACGCTGGGCCGACCTTCAGGATACAGATCCACCACCAGGCGATGACCCGCTTCGCTCTGGGGACCCAGAGTGAAGGTCCGGGTCGTGACAGCCTGCGTGACATCAAACACCAGACGCAGATCGCCACCCGCCTGCTTGCCGCTGCGCACCCGGCCAATCAGGCCGGTTTTGTCACCGAGTTCACCCAGACGCGCCTTCAGACCGGTATCCTTCAGATCAACCACGACCCGATCCGGCTTTTTCATGGTAAAAACCTTATGGATGACCGGCTCACTGAGATCCAGCACCAGACGCACATGATCCGGGTCTTCCTGCACGCGAACCGACTCTACCGATCCCGCCAGAGCGACCAGGCTAAACAGACTAAGACAGCAAGCCAATACTATACGCAACATCACGTTATCCAATGCACTTCATTCAATCGTCGTCAGATCAACAGAGCCTTCCCAGGTCACACGCCTGGCTTCACCCTGCCGTACTGACTCCAGCCTGAGGGTCAGGTCCGCAGCCGGTATCAGGGGCTGCCCCCGCTCAGGCCATTCGATCAGCGCAACCGTGCGCTCACCGAAATAATCCCGTATACCCAAAAACTCCAGTTCTTCCGCATCGGTCAGACGATACAGGTCGAAATGGTACACGCTGAGGTCGCCCAGTTCATAGGGCTCGACCAGGTTGTAGGTCGGACTTTTAACAGCCCCCGGATGCCCCAGCCCCCGCAATAACCCTTTACACAAGGTGGTTTTTCCGGCACCCAGGTTTCCCTCAAGGTACACCACACAGGGAACCGGGAGTACCTGCGCCAAGCGGGCCGCCCAGTCAACGAGCGCCTCTTCTCCTTCAAGCTCAACAGCCTCTGGACCAGAGCCACGGGCTGCCTTCAGGTCAACACTCATGCCAGGACAGCCTCTTCGAAGACTGCCGACAGGCTGCCACACACATCGGATGCCATCAGCACCACTTCGCCATTCTGATCGGCACACAGATCGCCGCTACGGGCATGCCAGGACGCTGCCATGCAGGTGGCCTCGAAAGCCGGTAGCCCCTGCGCCAGCAGACCGCCAATCAGGCCGGTCAGAACATCGCCCATGCCAGCGGTCGCCATTCCCGGGTTGCCGCCACGCACGATTGCCAGCGACGGAGTCACACTGGCATGCTGCGGACTGGCAATCACGGTTCCACCACCTTTCAGCAGGCAGATTGCCTGCCAGCGATTGGCTATTTCGCAGGCTGCCGCAA
>JAUIAZ010000053.1 GCA_030427465.1 Gammaproteobacteria bacterium
TGATCGCTCTTGGCAATTCTCAGCAACATGCGGGGGTCACTGACATCGAAATGCGTCAGCGTGCCGTACTGGAGTTCCCGCAGTTTTTCCACTTCGGTAAACAGACTGTTGAAGATTTGTGAGGCTTGTTCCATCGAATTTGACAGCCGCTGTACACCTTCCGCCATTTCCCGGGAAACCGAAGCCTGCTCAGTAGAGGCAGCTGCTATCTGGCCAGAGGCCTCCACACTGTTGTCAGCGGCTTCTTCAGCATCTGAAATGGTTTCCACCAACTGCTTGCGGTCATTATGGGAAGCCTCCAGCACGCTGGTCGTCTTCGCCACGATCGCCTCGATGTTGTTGGCACCGCTTACCACCCCGCCAACTATTGACTCGATCTCGCTGGCTGCTTCTGCGCTGCGATGCGCCAATCCGCGCACCTCATCAGCAACCACTGAAAAACCACGCCCATGATCGCCGGCACGGGCTGCTTCGATCGCCGCATTCAGCGCAAGCAGGTTGGTCTGATCAGCAATAGCGTTGACGGTGCTGGTCAGCTGAATGATGTTCTTGGTCTTTTCAACGAAGTCAGAGGCATACTCCCCCACCTGCCGGATGGAGGATTCGATGGAATCCAGCTTGCTCACCAGTTGTGTCAGGGAAGCTTTGCCTTTACCCGCTTCCTCATGGGTAGTCCGGGCCCGATCCAGAAGGGTCTGGCTCAGCTCGTCAATTTCAGCCGAAGTCGCCGACATTTCCTCTATGGCACTGGCCAATTGCAGTGAGTCAGAAACCATGCCGTCCAACTGTTGGTTGTAGCGGAGCCCGGAACGACCGAAACGGGATATCACTCTGGCGGAATTGACCGCGCTGTCTGCGATGCCCAGCATGGATTGCCCTCTGTTCCCGGTCTTCAGGAAGGGTCTCAGCCAATCCGGGGCGTCATCAGCTTTCACCTGCCCTTTTGCTGCCAGGTCAAGCCAGCGTCTCACGCTCGACTCTTTCAGGAACATGTACTTCCTCCGTCCTTACTTCAACATTAAAACCTGTTCAGTGTTCAGTTTAGCAGCGATTTTGAGGCCCTCCACTGCCGGTGACTGGGAAACCCGCGGGTCTGTGCTAATCTTTCGACATAAGAGTCACCCAGGGAATTTGCTTGCCTCCCGTCGATACAGGTGGATAAATCCATGCAGACCGATCACTTGCCAGACGAGCCGCATACCACGCCGGCATCCGTAACTGCGTACCCGGATGAGGCTCGCCTGGTCGAAGCCATAGAGGCTCTTGTTCAAGGCAATTATCTGCATGAGCTTGTCTCCGACACGCCCATTGGCAAATCAATCAGGAAGCTGCTGAAAAAACTCACCACGGATACCGACCGCGACCTCAATCGCGTCGTGGACCTGTCTATTCAGTCAAACGAAACCACCATTCTGGCCGCTAACCTGCTCTACCGCTTGCGTGAAGTGGACGGGCAGGCCCAGGCCATCGCCACAGCGGCGGAAGAAATGCAGGCCTCCATTTCTGAAGTACGGCGCTATGGGCAGCAGATATCCACAGAGGCTCAAAGTGCACAACAGGCTTCACAGGAAGCACTCAGCATAGTCGGGAAATCCAATGATGAATTCCAGAAACTGCAGACCTCCGTCAACACCAGTGTGGAAAACATCCAGAGTCTGGCAGCGCTGACAAAGCAGGTGCAACGCAGTGCGGATGACATCAAGTCCATTGCGTTCCAGACCAACCTTCTTTCACTGAATGCCTCGGTAGAGGCTGCCCGGGCCGGTGAAGCCGGACGCGGTTTTGCCGTGGTAGCAGCAGAAGTGCGCAACCTGGCCACCAAGGCCGGCAAGGCAACCAAAGACATTTCTGCTATCGTCAAGCAACTCGAGTCCGGCATGGAGTCCGTAGTCGAGTCCATGAATGTGAGCTCGGAAGCGGTCGACACCAACAAGAATGTGGTCCGGCAGTTGTCGGAGAGCATCAGCGTGATTTCCGGCCGTAACGAAGTGGTAACCGAAAACACGCGCCGCATTGCCAGCAGTCTCGCTGAGCAGGCCACAGCCTCCAACTCTGTTTCCGAAGGCGTCAGCCGTATTGCGGGAGAGACCTCCAATGGTGTGGACAATGTTGATCGCGTGGTTGACTCTCTGAACAGCATAGAAAGCCTGATATCGGAACAGATTGCCCATCTGGCGTCCTTCGAGGTCAAAGGTAAGATTGTCCGGCTGGCAAAATCTGATCATGTGATCTGGAAGAAACGACTGGCCAACATGATCATTGGCAAGGAGGGGCTGAAATCAGCAGAACTGTCCGACCATCACTCCTGCCGCCTGGGCAAATGGTACGATGGGGTCAGCGAACCCGCCTATCTGCGTCATCATGCGTTCAAATCACTGGTGGAGCCACATCGCGCTGTACATGCCCATGGTAAAAAAGCCGTCGACCGTTTCAATGGCGGTGACGTGCCAGGGGCTCTTGCAGAGATCGGAGAAGTAGAACGCTGGTCTGCGGAAGTGCTGAGGTTGCTGACTGAAATCGAAAGAACATTATCCAGGTAGACCTCAGTCATCAGCACTTCCCCGCTTCCTGGCGCGCTCGAAGCGCTCTTTGTACACCAGTAGAGACTTCAAACGCTCGCCTAACCCGGCTTTGACGACGTGTTTGATCCGGGGCTTGATCACCAGATACAGCCAATGCAACAAGCGCAGTTGCCAGTATTTTTGATAGATATGCAGCTCCTGACTTGCGCGGGCTGTATCTGTCCAACGCCGCTTGTTATTCAGAAAACCGCCAAGAAAGTCGTACTCACGCAGATCGCTGTGGAAGCAATCCTCCAGTTCCAGACATTCCAGCAAGGTTCCGATGGAGAATTTGTCGTACTGGTTGTCATGGGTAATGTGCAGCGAATAGAAACCCTTGTTGAATTCGAGACCAAAAGTGCCGGCTATGGGCTGTTCATTCAAGGTCAGCAGACGCAGATGAAAGGCACCACTCTGCCCAAAAGTATCTGCCAGATCCTCAAAAAAACGATAATAGTGCGCATCTCTGCCGGGTCCGACATGGGCTCTGGTTTTCCAGCTTCTCAATTCAATCGAGCGGTAGTCAGCCAGCCTTTCCCGCACATCCGGGGCGAAACGGTAGGTTTCGTAGCGAAAGTCTCCCAGCGATTCGAGCCGGTTCCGCGCGTATCGCAGGTTCTTCCGGAACCGTTTGGACAGACTTTGATAGTAGGAATCCCAGTCAGCGGTGGTGCGCAGGAACGGAGCCACGGAATCGGCAATAGTGCCAGTCAGACAGCCGACAGCGCGCATGCCTGTCTGTAGAGCCGAAACGGACTGACTGGTTGGAGGCTGTTCATAAAAGCGGCAAAGATCCCACTGATGCGCTTGATCCTGCAGAAACTGAACGAGAACGGCGGCACAGCTCGGAAGGTTGCTGCCAAACGCCAGTTGCGGCCGGTCCACTTCCCAGTTCACACCAATACAGCCCAGTTGCCGGCAGGGTTTGCCGTAGTATTCTTGGATTGAAACTTGCCAGGGAGCAATCGCCAGAATTTTTCCCTGCGAGCGGATCACGACAAGGAACAGCCTGCGCCCGAGACCGAAGTGGTTCCACCACAGACGCTGGTAGGCATAAGTCTGAAACACTGTGCAGTCCGGGGTTTGCAGAAGCCGCTCATCCCAGACACCTTCCAGCTGCGGCCAATGCCGTTCATGCCGGATCACTTCGAGTTCATACTCACGACCCTGGTATGTATAGGAACGGATCCGGGGCTTATACCCCTCCGCCGCACCAACAACGGATTCCGGCAGATCTGCACACACTGTGAGTGTGGTTTTTACCAGGGGCTGCCTGCCTCTTTGTGAGCTTTCCTCCCCTGACCTGTCACGAAAACGATAGCCCAGCCAGGCCAGATAGGCAGCATGCCGGTGCCAGCGACTGAGCCGCTCCGGCGGAAGCCAGAGTTCCAGCTGATATGTCGGGTACAGGCAACGCAGCTGTTTCAGAAAGTTAGCCAGCAGGCCCGGTGCCACCCGCCGGTATCGGGACATCACCTGAAAGTCCTGGGCTTTCAGGCAACCGGAGCCACTGCCTGAAGCTCGGGAAAGGAGATAGCCGACCAACTGCTTGCCAACATATACCCCGATATTCAGGCCAGCCTCTCTACCTGGTCCGCACTCAAGCAGATCCCTGAAGTACCGCAGACACCGCCCCCCGGGCCCGGAGTGACAGGCGTTTTCAACGCGCATCACTTCCGCCGCCTGACCTGGTCGCAGCTCACGATAATGAATCGGGCTCACAAGGGCTATCCGTCAGAAGGTCGGACCGGACACAACGGAATTTGCCCGGGCGGTTCATGTCCAGTCGCTGGGTGTAATGGATATCGAAACTGGCGTAAGGTTGAATGACCTCTGCCAGAATGTTGCGTATCTGGGCGTCTACCGCACTGCGGCGGTCGTACGGCACCTGAACGGTGAGATCCACATGGTCTTCGCGGCGTTGAATGACCTGAAAGGCATTCAGCCCGGCGACCAGTTCAAGCCGGTTGATCAGCGCATAAGGAGAGATCCTGTGGCCATCAGGGAACTTCAGGGTGTCAATCACGCGTCCCTGCACCTGTCGCAACCGGGGCAAACGGCTGTCACAGGAGCAAGTATCCGCCTCCATCAGCTCGGCCAGATCACCAGTTTCATAGCGAATCAGGGGCATGGCGTAGAGGGTCAGATTGGTCAGTATGAGTTGCCTGTCTGCACTTTGCTGGCTCAGCGGTACCAGCTCGCTGACTATCGACTCATTGGCCAGGTGATATCCCTGCTGTGCACTGCACTGCCATGCCACCAGCCCCATTTCTGTCATGCCATAAAAATCGCAGATAGGGCTGCCGGTAATGCTTTCCAGGTGCCGGCGAGTACAGGGATCCAGGGTTTCCGCGGTCCAGACCACACGACAATCTGCCGGCCAGACTTCTCCGGAGGATTTGCAGAATTCAATCAGGTTACGCAGGGGGGTTCCAAAACCATAGAGCACCTGCGGCCTGAACTTGCGCAGGGTACCCAGCATCTCTTGCGCTTCCATCTCAACGGATACCTGCTTCCAGTTCATCCAGGGCCGACCCTTGCTATCCCCACGATCCGTCATCAGCATCAGGCGTTTCCCCGGCCGGTATCCCGCCGCCCACAGCCCTCTCAGAAAGCGCAGGTTGCGGTTCTGAATGTAACAACGATCGAAGTGAACACCGAATGGTTTACCACTGGAACCGCTACTGCAGTCATAGTGCAGGCGTGCCCGGTCAGCCGAACGGCTCAGCAGAGCATCCGGGTCACACTTCAGCAGATCGGCCTTGCTGGTGGAGGGTATCCGGGGCAAATCTTCAACCGTTCGGATATGTTCGGGTTTCAGGCCATGCTCGCGAAAAAGTTGCTGATAATAGGGCACCTCACGACAGGCATGCTCAACCAGGCTTGTGAGTGCGGCACTCTGCACCATCCGGAGTCGTTCCGGTGACCAGCGGTGAGCACACAGCACGTGGTGCAGATTACGGGGCAGAGAAAGAGACATACCGTTTACCGGTGAGCTCCGCATTGAAAGCCCGGGTCTGTGCCTGCAAGGCCTCCAGTTCGGTCTGGCTGCTGCAAGACATGTCCAGTTCCTGATTGACCATGCTGATCAGTTGGTCCTGACCACCGGGCTCCAGCAACGCTTCACTGGTGATCACCCGGTGTGCGCGCCCCATAAGACTGAAAAAACCCAGGAACTTCTGGTTGTAAGCAATGCCAACGGAGGGAACACCCATGTCTGCCGACAGAATGGCGGGATGCATGCGACCGGCGATCATCAACTTCAGTTTCCCGGAAATGGCTTTGTAAAGACGGGGGTTTTCAATCACTGCCATCTGTTTGTGGCTGTGGCGCATGTGCCCCATGATACACTGACACAATGCCGCGTCATTCTCATGCTGCACATTATAGGTGGGCAGAAACAGAAACTCGGCGCCCGTTTCCTGACCGATCCGGTCGAAAGCAGCAGCCAGTGTCTGAATGTATTGCTTGTATGCCCGCTTGCTGCTCTCGCTGCGACGCAGGCCGAGGCGGTAGCTCAGCATCTGGGGAATCCAGCGCCTCTGACGTCCTGACCAGGGGCGCAGAGCGACCCCAATCAACGGACCGCTACCGCTGGTCCGTATTTGCTTCTCCTGCAGCCAGTACTCTGCCTCGGAGGCAGGCAGCGGCTTCAGAAGCAGGGCCGGATCTGGAACCAGTTTGACGGGTTTTCGCGTCAGACGCGAAAGAATCGTGCAGGCCAGCGCGTCACGCGCACTGACTCGATCCATGCAGGCCAGTGCAATACGGGCCGAAAGCTTCCCGGTTCGGGAATCCAGCGGGCCAGCCCCGATTGAGTACCCCACAATACGCCTGGCAAACAGCCTGACCAGCAACAGCCGGGCAGCCCAGTAAGGCATTTTGATGAGGCTGTCATCATCCTGAAACAGCCCCCCTCCGCCGCAAAGAACCAGTTCGCTGTGAAGGGCCGCGCGGATCAACGCAGGTACACCCCGCAAGCCTTTCGGAATCGGTCTGTCCGGGTTGATCCGACGCTGCTGGCAGCGACCACTGGTCACGGCATGGACAAGCACCCCGGGGATGGCAGCGCGCAGTTCGTCATAAGTCGCCTGGGCAATGGCTGAGTCACCGAGATTGCCATCGGCATCACCGGCGAGTATCAGAATATTTCGGGAGGAAGTCTGGCCTGAGTTCATGCCTGAATGATCCTTCACTGAATGTGTTTTCCATTAACACTATTCAGCATAGTCGCTATTCAGGAACTGTGGTCCGGTCTGCTGTTTATTTTTGCCACTGAATGATACCGTCAGTTAACGACAGCCTCGAAGCCTTCTCCTACGCGTCACCCTGGGCCTGAGGCATCTTGAAACCTTTTGGGGTTGTCACGATGCCACGTTCGAGAAGCTCGCGGATGAGTGCCGGATCCAGTTCGTGGTAGAAGTTACGGAAATATTTCTGGATGATCTGATCGGAGGATTCTGAACTCTGCCGTATCAGGTCGAGTCGTCCATTCTCGTCAGAGAGACGAAAACGCTTCTTGTGACGTTTCCTGAACTGGGTTTCCAGCTTCTGCAAGTGAAAGATACCGGATTGATCAAAAACTATCTGCCCCATAGCTGTCTGCTCCCTTACCTTTTCTCTAGCAAGCGTAGCCCTATTCAAATGACCTGCAAGTGGCTCCATCATGAAACTTTGTTCGGATATACTGTCCGTGCCAAGTGGTAACGGGACAACAGGAGACAAATCATGGAACTACACTGGGAAGCGGCTATCACAGGCGGGCTTCTGATCGGACTGGCCGCCGTATTGATGATGGCCGCCCTGGGCCGGATCGCCGGCATCAGCGGCATACTCTGGTCCGGCCTCACATCTGTTTTACAGGGAGGGACGGATAACACCTGGCGCCTGGCCTTCCTCGCCGGATTGGTGATTTTCCCGCTGGTGTTCCACGGTATATCCGGGTTTCCTATTCCACCGCCCCCATCGGGAGGCACTCTGCTCGCGATTGCTGCTGGTTTTCTGGTGGGTTTTGGTACCCGGATGGGTAGCGGTTGCACCAGTGGTCACGGCATTTGTGGCATTAGCCGGCTCTCCTGGCGTTCGGTCATCGCCACCCTCACTTTCATGCTGGCGGGTATTCTGAGCGTCAGCTTCTTCAGACAGGTCCTGGGGTGGATATGAAATCAGCAAAATACAGCTTAACCGCCCTGCTGGCCGGCGGCATTTTCGGCATCGGTCTGGCCGTATCCGGAATGACCAGCACCGACAAGGTTCAGGGTTTTCTGGATATATTCGGAGCCTGGGACCCCACCCTGCTGTTTGTCATGATATCGGCCCTGCTGTTTTCCTTTCCTGCCTTTCAGTGGCTACAGAAACGCTCCCGCCCCTTCCTGGCCGACAAATTCCACTGGCCAGGCCGGACCGATATCGACAAGCCATTGATTACAGGGGCGCTGCTCTTCGGAATCGGCTGGGGCCTTTACGGCTATTGTCCCGGCCCGGCACTGGCAGCAATCGGCTATGGCGACAGTGATACGCTGATATTTGTCATTGCCATGTTCGCCGGCATGTGGGCTGCCACCCGTATAGAATCCTCGGGTAACCAATAAGCCTGCAATTTTTTCAGGGTTCTGGAAAAATTTCAGCATCAGAAACCTTTCGGATGCTGGTTTCATATTCCCCTCCACCTCCCTCCGGGTTCAAGCCCCCGTTTGGTGGGGCTTCTCTCAGGGTGGCATCTGATTTGCCTCCAGTTGCTTGCTAGCCGCTTTATCCGGAGAAACCGGATAAAGCAAAAACTCGCAACCGTAGAGGATATTCAACAATGAAACAATTGAAAGGCAAGAAAGTCGCGATTCTGGCAACTCATGGTTTTGAGCAGAGCGAACTGACAGTACCGCTTGAAAAGCTCAGGGAGGCGGGTGCTGAGGCGCAGGTGATCAGTCTGGAATCCGGCCATATCAAGGGGTGGGACATGGACCATTGGGGTGAAGAAATACCCGTCGACGCCACACTGGACACCGTCGAGGCCGCAGATTTTGACGCACTGGTGCTGCCAGGCGGGCTTTTTAATCCGGATACGCTGCGTTCGCACGATCAGGCCGTTGCTTTCGTCGGCGCCTTTTTCCAGCCGGAGAAGCAGAAGCCGGTCGCCGCCATTTGCCACGGCCCCTGGACTCTGATCAATGCAGACGTGGTCAAGGGCCGAAAAATGACTTCTTACAAAAGCATTCGCAAAGATCTTCAGAATGCCGGAGCTGAGTGGGTCGACGAAGCCGTGGTAGTCGACAATGGTCTGGTCACCAGTCGCACACCCGATGACCTGGAAGCCTTTATGGCAAAAACCATTGAAGAAATCGCCGAAGGGCGGCACGCTGCCTGAGCTGAGGCAGTACAAGGACCGTGCTGCAGACGGGTCACAAAAGCGGTGTTTGGCGCTTTACCTCAGTGGCAACACCCCCTACAGTGGTTTCAATTGCTGTTGAATACGGACTTTCCACTGGCAAGGGAGATACAAAATTGCGCTGGACTCCGCTTTTGCTACTGATATGCGCGCTTTTCGCGCGGGCAGACCAGTCAGTACTGAAAATCGCCACAGGTGACGATTTTGCGCCCTACTCCCAGAAAGAGGCCCCTAACGGGGGGCTTTTCACTCATGCGGTAACCAGGGCCTTCGAGGAATCAGGCACCTACCGGACTGAGTTACTTTGGGTTCCCTGGAAACGGGCTCTGTCAATGACCCGGCGTGGCGAAATCGATGGTACCTTTCCCTGGGGCGATTTGCCGGAACGACGGGCCAACCTTCTCTATTCCGAACCCTTTTTCTCAACCACACGCTATATCTGGGTCTCTCGCTACCATGATTTCCGGCCCGAATCCCACGAAGACCTGAACGGCCGGCATTACTGCAACCCCCTCGGCTACGGCGATTTTGGTCTGGTGAAAGAGATGTCTGATGCCGGCAAACTCCAACGCGTGACACCTCAAAACCTGGGCTCCTGCATGAGCATGCTGGTCGCCGGACGTGTGGATTTTGTCCCCGCACACTCCGCAGATGCGCTGGATGCCCTGAAGAAGGCCGGTATTGATCCGGAGACGGTCTATCGTACAGATATCGTGAGTCAGGTACTGGGGATGCACTTTGTGGTCAGTCGTTCACACCCGCGGGGTCAGGAAATTATCAACGCCATCAACCATGGCCTGGATACTTTGCGTCGCAGTGGCGAACTGGATTCCATGAGCAGGGAATTCGGCCTGCCACACTGACGGGTTTCGCAGTTTCTGCCCGCTTACCCGCCACTTCGCATTGCAATATGCAAACCGCCCTCAGCCTACGTTCAGCGGCTGACTGTAGGTTATTGTTTAACCGAGATTTTTCAATGTGGCACAAAGGCTGCTGCTGTCCTCCTGTGATTTATGAGGAGTATGGCTTATGTGCGGTATCTTTGCAGCGGTCAATCAGAACCCTGTCACCCAACACCTGCTGACCGGTTTGTCCTGTCTCTCTTACCGGGGATACGATTCCTCCGGCATCGCCGTTATTGAAAACGGTCTGATCAGACGTCAGCGGGCTGCCGGCAAACTGGAGAATCTCCGCCAACTCGTGGAAGGAAACCCCATCCAAGGGTTGATCGGGATAGCCCATACACGCTGGGCCACCCATGGATTGCCAACGGAAAAAAACGCGCACCCTCATATGACCGAGGAAGTCGCGGTGGCTCATAACGGCATCGTGGAAAACCATCATAGCCTGAAGCTGCGTCTGGAGGCCCAAGGCTGCGAATTTCAATCCGAGACGGACAGTGAAAGCATCGCCCAGCTGATCACCTTTCATCTCCGCCGCGGCATGAGTTGTCAGGATGCGCTGCGGGTTGCCCTGCAGGAGATTGAGGGTAGCTACGGCCTTGTGGTGCTATTCCGTCAGCAACCGGACCAGTTGTATGTAGCCCGTAGAGGCAGTCCGCTGGTAATCGGCCGGTCCAACGACGGGTATTTCGTGTCTTCTGATGAAAACGCGCTGTCTGGACTGGCAACACAGGTCTATCATCTGCAGGATGGAGAGCTGGGACGTCTCAGCACGAGTCTGTTTCGACTGCGTGATATTCAGGGGAACCAGAAGGCTTGCCGCTTTGTCGATTTCCATCAAATGCACGTAGACAGCGGAAAAGATGGCTTTGATCACTTCATGCTCAAGGAAATCCATGAGCAACCGGCTGTATTCGAGCGCTGTCTCAGGCAGTACCTGTCAGAAGATCAGGAGCGACTGGAATATCCGATCCCCGGTAGTATCCTGGAAAAAGTATCGCGCCTCACGATTGTGGCCTGCGGCACGTCTTTCTACGCCGGACAAGTGGCCAAGTACTGGATTGAACGTGTAGCCGGCTTACCTGTCGATGTAGACATCGCGTCAGAATTCCGTTACCGCCAGGCGCCTCTCGACCAGCAAAGCCTGGCAGTATTTGTCTCGCAATCCGGAGAAACCGCCGATACCTATGCCGCCCTGCAGCATGCCAGAAAGCGCGGTCTGACCTGCCTTGCCATCGTGAATGTCGTCAACAGCACCATTGCCCGCGAAGCTGACTACGTGCTGCCAATCCATGCCGGTACGGAAGTCGGTGTGGCGTCCACCAAAGCCTTTATCGCCCAACTGACCACCTTCCTCGGGCTGACCCTCGCCCTCGGAAGAGCCAGTGCTTACCTGGGAGCTGAAGCAGAAAGGGCACTCGTCGCGGAAATGCTGAATTTCCCGGAACAAATGTCCCAGCTTATTAGCCAGAAAAGCATGTACTCAGCCATTTCCCGTGAGTTACGTCACTGCAGCAACGCGCTGTTCCTCGGACGCGGCATCTCTTCCGCGCTGGCGCAGGAAGGGGCTCTGAAGCTCAAGGAAATCTCTTACATCCATGCTGAGGCTTACCCGGCCGGCGAACTGAAACACGGGCCGCTGGCATTGGTGGATGAACACCTGCCCGTCATCATGATTGCACCGCGCGATGAATTGCTGGGCAAGTCGCTTTCCAATCTGCGGGAAGTGGCAGCCCGCGGCGGTCGAATCATTCTGTTCAGCGACAAGGAAGGCATTGAAGAGTGTCGTGATTTTATCGTACAAGGCCATGCCTTGCCCCCAGTGCACGAGTTGTTGCAGCCACTGCAATACACCATTCCGTTGCAACTACTCGCTTACTATACGGCACTCATACGCGGCAACGATGTTGATCAGCCCCGTAATCTTGCCAAGTCGGTCACTGTGGAATAGGCGAGCCTGCCTGACGCGGTATCCTGGCATAGGGCAAGGCTGGCAAGCGCGCGCTTTTCTTGTACTGATGCGTATCCATGACACTGAGCAGACGGTTCAGCAACTGAACCGTCTTCACCATATAAGGACCCTTGTTCAGCATCACACATTCAGCCCGTTGAGCCATGGCGGCATCGGTGATCTCGGGTCGGGTCGGCTGCCCCTGCTTGGCTGCACTTTCCAGCACCTGTGTCGCCCATATGGTAGGGATATGTGCAGCCGCACACAGCCAGAGTATTTCATCCTGAATCTCGGCCATTTCGCGCCAGCCCGCTTCCACTGCCAGATCCCCCCGCGCAATCATGACACCGACACGGTCACTCCTCAGAGCAGTTAACAGCAGTTCTGGGAGGCGCTGATAGGCCGGACGGGTTTCTATCTTCAAAATGATGCCCATTCCATTGCTCTGACGCTCATCCAGCGCGGCCCGCAAACTTTCGACATCCTCTGCCCGGCTCACAAAACTCAGCGCCACCATGTCTGCCAGTTCGCACACCACATCCAGATCCTGCAGGTCCCGGGTGGTCAGTCCGGCGACCGGCAGGTCAGTGTCGGGAAAATTAATGCCCTTTTCTGCCCGGAGTTTGCCTCCTCCGAGTGGAGCTTCCGTGATTTCGAGTAAGACAGAGCCATCGGCTTTCTCGATGACTACGCCAGTAAACTTGCCGTCATCAAGTTTGATCTCGTGACCAAGCTGTGAGGCGTCCAAGGCCTCCGGGACACCGCAGGAGACAGTCGCCGGTGCAATTGCCTCACCATCCGCCTCTGTCAGCGCTGGCGATGCTGCTCTTCCATCAGATACCAACAGAAGCCGGCTGCCGATCTGTAACGGAATAAAACTGGGGCGCGGCGGAAGCGGCCCGATTTCGGCCTCGATCACTTTATCCCGGGTATGCAGAGTCAATGTATTTCCGGTCTCAAAATAGATGGTCTGGTCGCTTTTCAGCAGAATGCCCTCTTCACCCTGCGACAGAATTTCCAGGCTGCGGTGCTTCTGCCTCGCATCACGCAAGGTCACCCGCCGGATTTCGGGTAATTGCTCAAGGTGTTCGCAAAGCAGAGGTACACTGAAGACCGTACTGTCCGGTGCCACCACTCGGGTGTGGGGATGCAGCAGAATGCGGGATTCATGCGTTACGCGCCCCCTCACATCCCGCAAGGGTCTGACCTTGCTGACGCGGGGTCCTTCACTCATCGGACCAGAGCGAAGCTTGGGGCCAGCCAGATCCATCATGATCTGACACGGGAGTTCGAGACGATCACTGGCCTGCCGGATCTGTCCAGCGATTCGTCGCCAGACAGATGGGGTATCGTGTGCACAGTTGATGCGGGCCACATTCATGCCGCTCCGAAGAAAACCCTCGACCATCTGCGGGTCGTCCACCACCTCATAGGGCATGGTAACCATGATCCGGGTATTCCGGTTGGCGGCAGACTGACCAAACAGATGCTGCGAGTTTGCCACAAGATTACGGCGCCCACGCTGCTGTGGATCCTCACGGAGAATCTCATCCAGATCCGGACTGGTGCGGGTGCCTGCCTCGACCCAGGACAGGACTCGCGTGACTTGCGCCCTGATGGCCGCTTCAGAACGTCCGAGAGAACTGAGCCCCAAAGCAGACAAGCGCTCCTGCAGGCCTGAGCGGTCATCAGCGCGGAAGGCCAGGTAGTCCACCAGATTCCGGGCACACTCCCTGTGTCTGGGGTGCACGGCAGATACCTTGGCTGACAAGGCCGCCTGATAGTCATCCATTTCACCAAGTATCTGTTTCAGTGAAAGAGCCAGTGCGTTCAATGATGGAATAGGAGAATTACCGGTATCAGACATGAGTGCGCCATACATAAAGGGAATGTGCCTGCTTAAAGACTAGCGCTTAGCGGTGACAGATTAATGACGGCTATCTGCTGACGTCATTACCTGCCAGGTAAGCCGCAGCGAACCCGCTGAAAAAGGCGTCGCCTGCCCCATTGGTGTCGACGACGTCGACGCTTCCGAAAGCTGGCTGCTCTATCCAACCGGTTTCCCGGCCCAACAGGCTGGCGCCATCTTTCCCATGGGTACATACCAGACAGGATTTACCCGAGGATAACTGCTGTTCCATCCACTCACGATACTGCGGAAGCTTTTCGCTGGAAAGGAATATGACGTCAGCGGCACTGATAAAGGGCTGATGGTATGGATTTTTTCCATCGTAATCGTGAAGACCCGTCCATAACGGCACTTTTGCCTGCTGCAGTGACCTCAGCCCTTGCCCAGAGAGTCTGCGGAACGGGTTCAGGCAATTGATCCAAGTGGATGATGGTATCCATCGACGTGCCACCGATCACCATCACATCATATTTGCCGGTCACAGTCGGCATGCGTCACCGCCTTTCAGACTCCGTAACAGATTTAATTTTGTGAGTGAGGCCACAAAAGCCAACCCTATACTCCATTTGTAGGGACTGCCAATAAAAAGACAGGCGCATACTAAAGCCTCACTCGCATCACCACAAAAACAAAGGAAGTGATCAATGATTTTTTTATCAAGAAAACAGGAAGTTAAGCGAAACCTGGTGATTAGCCTGGCGTTGCTCGGTGCATCCGGCCCCGTCTATGCCGGCGGTAGCGCAGATTTCAGATTGGATGGTGTTCAGGTAACTGACAGTCAGCTTCCTCTGACTGCCGGAGCCAAGCCCAACCTGGTCTACACCGGTGGCAGCACCAACTGCACCGATGTCGAATGGTTCATCCGGCTGGATGGCGAAAGCGAATGGACGAACTTCGACCATGATGGAAGCGCCAGACTCGATCCCATCTTCCGGGGTGGCCACCACGAATTGAAGATGACCGCCACAGGTTATGACGGTCGCTACTTTTTCAACCTGCTGGGCTGTGACCACCGCGGCCAGTTCGATTCACGCAGTGTCACCCTGCACGTTGAAACCCCCGGATACACGCAGACGCGCTACCCCATCATGATGGTACCGGGCGTGCTCGCCTGGGACGATATCCTGGGGATGGAGTACTTTTACCGCGTCGGCGACGAGATCATGCGGACCAGCGATCAGCCGGTCAAGGATGTATCCCTGACGGCATGGCAGAATACCGAAGACCGCGGTGCCGATCTGGCAAACAAGATTCTGGATTTCCTCATCATCCACGATGAAGCTTTTTTTGAAGCTGAGTCAGAAATGAAGGTTAATCTGATCGCGCACAGTCATGGCTCCACCACTTCGCGTATGGCCATCAACATGCTGTCCAAGGCCTTTGCCGATTTTGACAACCGGAAAGTCGCCTCACTGACAACGGTCGCCGGCCCCCACTACGGAACGCCTTCGGCAGATGGCACGGTATGGGCCATTGAAAACTGGGACAACTACGGTGTGTTTGTTGAGAAGTATCTCGCGGATGCCCTGATCGGAGATCTCGCCGGCACCCTGACTGCGCTGTTGAGCGGGCACTATGGAGAGTACCCGGAACAGGATATCCTCTCTGTTCTGACCGGTTTCAGTCAGAAGGGTATGGCCCGATTCAACAGCTGTTACCCGAGTGCAGGGGTTCCCGCGGGCGCCAAATACTTTATCGAAGCGCCGTTGCCAGGTAACGCTCCCTATGTTCCCTTCCCCGAGGTCATCAATGGTCAGGTACAGTTTGATGACTGTCGCGAGTACGGCATTGACCCGGCCACTGGAAAGTTCGGTGTCGTTGCTCACTATTCAACTGGCCCGGTCGATATAGATCTGACAGACTCACCCAACGAGGCTTACGGGGCTGGTACTCAGCAGTTCGCCGCGGCAGTTTACGGGAATGG
>JAUIAZ010000415.1 GCA_030427465.1 Gammaproteobacteria bacterium
TGACTGGGGGCGTGTCCTGGAGCGGCAGTCTGGGCTCACGCTGGCGCGGGAAGAACGCTCCGCGCGGACAGAAAAACAGACCGGGAAAACAAAACCACCTGCCGCCGCGGTTGCGGATCAGGCCGTGATGGAGGCGTCAGCGACCCCGGGCTTGGATCGGGCGCCGCCCGCACCATCCGCACCAAAAATGGAAGATGCGCCGGAAGCCCCCGCCCTGCCGCCAGAGGCTCAGCTGCAGAACGCCGTGCCTGAATCCGGCGAGCTGGCAGAGTCTGCCGGGCTGCCTGGATCGGGTGGCGATCTGCTGCGCTTTGTCAATGCCATCAATCCGATTCTGCATGGGTCACAGGAAGAGCCCGGAAACACCATTCAGGAATCCCATCTGCTCAAACTGATGCAGGCACAGCGGCAGCAACTCGGGGAGCGGGAGCTGGCACAGGGCAACAACCTGGGGGACTACCTCGCCAGCAGTTTGTCCGATGGCGCGGGTTTGCTGAACCTTTCCCGGCTCACACGGGAGCGACTGGATGTGGTTGACCGTATCCTGTCGCTACCGGCACACGCAGATCCGGTGGTGGCGCGCTTCCTCTCTGATCTGCGCCTGCCTATGGCCGAAGTGGTGCTGGCGGATGAAACCTTTCTGGTACAGCGGGATCATCCGCTTCGACGCTGTCTGAACTTCATCTATCGCCTAGCCTGGCAGGACAGTGGCTCACGGCATCAGCGGCAACTCCTGGAACAGGCGCAGGACACGTTTCGTGAGCTACCCTGGCAGACGGCGGCGATACAGACGCTCAATCAGAAACTGGAAGAGGGGCTCGGGCGACTGCAGCGGCAGGCCGAGCACCAGGCTGAGCGTATCACGCGTAAGTACGAAGGACAGGAGAAGCTGTCCAAGGCCCGGTTCGCCGTGGCACAGCGCCTGGATGCGCTGTTCTTCGGTCGCAACGTGCCGGCGATTCTGGGGACTCTTCTGGATGCGGGGCTGGAGCACAAGATGGTGCTTGAGTACCTGCGCAGTGATTCGGATCCGGAGGCCCTCAACAAGGACCTGGAAAGGCTCAAGAGCCTGATCGATTTTCTGACCGGCAAGGCGCTTGATACCCTGCCTGAAGGGCTTCAGGCGCCGGAATTGGAACAGGATGTCCTTGCCCGGGTGGAAAGCGCACTGGAGGATGCCTATCAACCCGTGGATGCCCGCTCGGCTCTGGACGAGTTGCAAGCCCAGCTGGATGATCCGGTGTTGATCGAGTTCATAGCCTATGAGACACGGGCCACCGGTTTGCTTCCCGACGCCCCCGAGTCGGCTCTTGAGGACGAGGTGGATGTCGACTCCCGCTGGACCCGCCGAGCGGCGGAACTCAAGGTCGGGGACTGGCTGGACCGGCAGGCAGGAGACGACCCCAGCCGGCGTCTGCGACTGGTCTGGATCGATCGCAGTAGCGATGAGTTTGTATTCCTGCCGGAGGGCGATGTGCATGAGCATCGCATGCAATTCTCAGAGCTGGTGTCGGCCCTCCAGGCCGGCGAGCTGATATTCCGCCCGGAAAGTCAGGCCGAATGGGTGGATCAGTGCCTGTTCCAGCTGGTGGATGAGCTCTACACCAAGATGGCTTTCCAGTCATCACATGATCCGCTCACCGGATGCCTCTACCGGCATGAGCTGGAGAAGCACCTTGAAGCGACTCTCATGTCCCGGCTGCGCATGCGGGATCAGGAGCGGGCTCTGATCTGGCTGGATGTGGATCAGTTTGCCGTACTGAACAGCAGCCACGGTACAGGCGCCGGGGACAGTGTCCTTAAAGCCATGGTGGGGCTGCTGCAGTCTCAGTTGACTGTGGAACTCAGAGGTACGGCAACAGCGATCGGCCGCATGGGTAGCAATGAGTTTGCGCTGTACCTCCCGAATGCCAGCGTGCAGCAGGCCCTGAACCAGGCTGAAAACTTCCAGAAATACATCGCCTCAAACCCTTTCAGGGTGGAAGACGAGTCGATCTATGTCACAGTCAGTGTCGGTGTGCTGTCCTTTGATGGCAGTGCGGATTGTGCGGCCGATCTGATCAATCTCGCGAGTCAGGCCTGCGAAACCGCCAAGCGTCAGGGTGGTAATCGTGTCCAGGTCTTCCGTCCCAGTGAGCAGGAGGGCGGTGCTACCGCCTCCCGCGAACTGGTGCGACAGATTGACAAGACTCTGTCCGAGGGGCTGCTGGGCTTGCGGGTGCAGCGGATTGTCAGTCTCGATGATGAAGGCGCGCTGCCTAAGTACGAGATGCTGATCCGAATGCCCGAAAGCCAGCAGGGCATTCTGAATGCACAGGAATTCATCAATGCGATAGAACGCTTCCGCCGCAGTGTGCAGTTTGACAGCTGGGTGGTGAAGCAGACCCTCGACTGGGCCCGGTCCAATCCGGAAAAAATGATGGATATTGCCCAGCTGAATATCAATATCTCCGGTCACTCCGTCGGTGATGACCGCTTCCTGCACTTTCTGGATACGGAAATGCAGAAAGGGGGACTTGATACGAGCCGAATCTGTTTTGAACTGACCGAAACCGCGGCAGTCGCAAGCCTGCATTATGCTGCAGATTTCATGAACAGTCTGAAACGCTATGGTTGTCGCTTTGCCCTGGACGATTTTGGCACCGGTTTCTCCAGCTACGCTTATCTGCAGCAGTTACCAGTAGACTATCTGAAGATTGACGGGGTCTTCATACAGGACATTGAAAACAGCGAAAAGAACTACGCCATGGTGAAGAGTATCACCGAGCTGGGCCACTATCTGGGCATGGAGGTGGTGGCTGAATGTGTCGAGACGGCCGAAGCCGAAGAGGCCCTTGCCGAGATCGGAGTACAGTGGTTGCAGGGTTGGCATATCGAGCGTCCCAAGCCACTTTCCGAGCTATAGAAACCCTTGTAATACAGAGCGATACAGTCTGAAACAAAAATAAAAATCAAGTTGTTGGACTCTGTCTGAAAACGATCTATAAATGCTGTGTACCGGATGCAGTCAGCTGTCGCATCCCGCTTGA